>CAKTDK010000351.1 GCA_934541205.1 uncultured Eubacteriales bacterium | reverse complement strand
CAATTCACTCCACGCTTTCCTTGCTTCCCAGGGGGTTCTATGGTATAATCCCCTTGAAATAGCGGTTTTTTGGGATTGCGTTTACCATTTTGAATTATTTGGGTATCCCCTCTCCGCTTTTTCAAAAAGCTTCGTGTATTTCCTATCAAAATAATTTTTCTGTAAATTACTTTTCATTTGTCCAGTTATATGTCTTAAACAATTCACGCCACACGTCCGTGTGTGCTTCGCAATCAAGATAGTGTCCGAATTTATCCAAATCGCGATCAATTAACGGTTGTATATATGCATCTTTGTTTTCTTCGCAGAACTTCTTCCATTCACAAAGCCATTCTCCTCCGTTAAGCTTATCATTGCGCTTGGCAAATTCGTCAAGCAAACGCTTTTTAAGAGCGCCATCAGCAAGTTTTATCGTTCCGTTGTCCGCAACTGTAGGTATAAAAGATATCTTACATTCGTCTGTGAAATCCAGCGAAACTATAAGACCTGTATTCCACATATCGAGATCGCTGATGCCGGGGTCCTTTTCCGTAAAATGAAAATTACCCTGACCATATAAAATATGCCCTTTTCCAAAGTTTTCATAACAACCTATGCAATGGCTGTGCTGACACAAAACAACGTCTGCACCGTGCTTTATCATTGAACGGCAAAGCTTTAACAGCCTGGGAGACGGATATCTGCAATACTCCTTGCCTCCGTGATAAATTACTATAACATAGTCTGCATTTTCTTTTGCCCTTACTATATCGTCAGATGTATCATACGGATCATATTCTCTTGCCCCGACTCTGTCGGGAAGTGCATATGAATACTCGTGCTCGCATACAGCCAAAACCGCAACCTTAATTTTGCCGTCGCTCAATATCATATTTTTTCTCGCGTCTGAGGAATTTTCGCCAATACCGGTATAAGCAATACCGACCTTATCAAGAGCGCTGAGCGTATCATAAAGTCCCGGTTTTCCAAAATCAAAAATATGATTGTTACTGAGCACACAATTTGTGACGCCTGCATTTTTCATAGTTTCTGCAGTATTGATCGGCCCCTTAAGATTTGGTCCGAATTTTTTTATCGGCGTATCCTTGTCCGTCAATGCACATTCGAGATTTATAATAGATTTATCCGAATTTTTAAAAACATCAATAACATCGTTAAATAATTTCTGAGACATTCCCGCATTGAAAAGCTCGAAATTTTCATCTGTTACCGACAAATCTCCGCCTATCGTTATTTTCATAAATAAACTCCTTTACATATAATTTACAAGGCTATAGCAAAATAATTCTATTTTGCTATAGCCCATTTAGCATGACAGAATAAAATCTTATTTTAAAATCTTATACAATTTTACATCGCCGATAAGGCCTCCGCCGGGGACTTTCTTTTCACGCACCTGCATATCCTCATTATAAGGTCCCACATCACCTATATCGTGCTTATCGAAATATGGGTTCCCCGCACATTCATTTGCAATAGTATTTGCAACAACGATTTCTA
>CAKTDK010000350.1 GCA_934541205.1 uncultured Eubacteriales bacterium | reverse complement strand
ATATAAACGTAGGAAATATAGTAAAAATAACTAATGAATATTATAAAATATCAGATGATTATTTATGTGAAAGCATAACTATTTTTCCGTTAGGAGTACAGTTTTTAGAAAGATATACTTTTATAAGTGGAAGCAGTGTAGGGGGATGGGAAGAATATTTTAAACCTAAAAAACGTGGAAGTGTAAGCAGTATAGGCGAAAATGAAAACTTAGAAATATATCAAGGAGTACAAGAAAATATTATAAAAAAAGGTTCGTATATTATTAGAGATTTGAAATCCTTGTATTGTAGTGTATCACTTCCGTGTTCAGTAGCAAATAAAGTACATAGGGGGCAGAAAATCAATGTCAATGATTAAACATAAAGGAATATATGTAATAAGGTGCGATAAGCAAAAACAAATTGTAATAAACACCATAACAAACAATGCTTTATATAATATTGCAAAAGTTTTAAGAGGGAACGCTAATATGGAAATTAAGTATTTAGCTTTCGGCACAGGAACGACAACGCCATCCGCGGCAGATACAAAGCTTATTAATGAAATAGGCAGAATACCAATAGGAGCACAGGCGCAGACAGGTTCAAAGATAGTATCACATTTTACAATCTCAAGTTCAGACTATGACGGAACAGTCATAAATGAATTTGGGATTTTTTGCGGAACAGGAGCAAACTCAACAACTGACAGTGGCATTCTTTTGTCGCGGATTTTAGCTCCTATAACTAAAGTATCAGGCGCTGATATTTTGATTGAAAGAACTGATATATTAACGCAGGAGGAATAAAGAAATGGCATATAAACGCACAAATTGGGTAGAAGATGAAACACCGTTATCAGCTGATAATATGAATAATATTGAAGAGGGGATAACGGAAGCTAAATCAGAAATAACAACTAAGATAGCAGAGGTTCAGGAAGATATATTAGATTTAGGGGACCTGTGTAATTCTTTGGATTTCCATAAGATGAATTATAAAGACAGCACAGAAGAAGCTACAGCTTTATCATTTTTCGAAAAAGGATTTAAAAGGGTAAACGGAAGTGTTCAAACAATAGAAAAAAAAGATAATGTTTCTGATATAACCGGAAACTACGAAGTATACGCTACAAAAGACGGAGTTATGTTTGCCATTGCTAAAGATAATAATGGTAACCCGACTTTGTGGATAAAAACAGTTAATACAGACAATGAATTTGCAAATGAATGGTGCAAAGTAGCAGTTGAAGGTTATGTTGATAATGAAATTAATACTCAAATATCCGACTTAAAAGCATACATAGGGTATAGTGATACTGATATAGTAGGACTTGAAGCAGATTTTGCAAACAATACATTTACAAGACTTTCGGGAGCAGTAGGCAAAACAGCAGGAGCTGACTTTGACAACTTTAATATGTTTGGAGGAAGAAAACGCTGTATAGTTGATGACACCGGAAATATAATAGCGTATTACGGCGATGAAAATTACAACGAAACCCCTGTTTACGGACAAGTTATGGTGTATCA
>CAKTDK010000349.1 GCA_934541205.1 uncultured Eubacteriales bacterium | reverse complement strand
TCCCCAACCCTCGCCTTTTAAATTTCCGACTCCGGATGTAACACGCCTCATAATCTCCATACCTGCTCTGCGTATGCGTTCTTCGCCGATTTCGCATATCGTTTTGTATCCGGCTTTGTATGCCTCGGATTTTTCATCACACAATTCCGGCAACTGAACGCAAATAAACTTTCTGCTGCCGCCGTCCTCTGCGTTAAGTTGCATTACAGCGTGTGCAGTTGAACCTGAACCAGAAAAGAAATCCAAAATATAATCATTTTCTCCGATGTTAGCTATTTCCAATATTCGATTTAATAATTTAACCGGTTTTGGACCATCGAACAAACCTCTATTATCAAATAATTTTTTTACCTCTTGTCTGCCTTCTTGATTATGCCCAACATCAGAATACTTCCATATGGTAACAGGTACTACCCCGTCCTTTACTTCCGTAAGAAATTTTTTCACTGCCGGCACATTATTCCCGTCTTCACCAAACCATATTCTATTATCTTCGACTAACTTTTCAAAGTTTTCTTTGGAAGTATTCCAACATCTTCCCTGTGCTGGGCGCACTACCCGACCACTCGGGGTTGTGATTTCATAGTCATATGCGGATGAATATGACTTAACGGTCATATCCGCCGCTTTCCAAGCTCCACGCGGATCATTATCTCTATTAGTGTATCTACTGTTCTGTTCTTCACCTCTTGGCAAAAGTTTAGGATGCCACTCATCTTTATTTTTTGCGTATAACAATATGTTGTCGTGAACATCGCTCAACCATTTCGCATCATTTGCAGGAGCGTATTTCTTTTCCCATATAATGTTAGCAACAAAGTTTTCCTCACCAAAAACCTCATCACAAACCTTTTTTAAATTAAAAACTTCATTATCATCAATACTGATAAAAATCACGCCGTCATCGGTAAGCAAATTTGCCGCAAGCCGTAATCTCGGATACATCATATTCAGCCAATTTGTGTGATATCTGCCCATTGTTTCAGGATTGGATTTTGTTGTCTGCTGTGTTACCTCTTTATACCGTGTCATAGGATCGGCAAAATCATCCTCATAAACAAAGTCATTACCTGTGTTGTACGGAGGATCAATATATATCATTTTGATTTTATTAAAATATGCCGTCTGCAAAAGTTTCAGCACTTCGAGGTTATCGCCCTCTATGTAAACATTTTGCGTATCGTCAAAATTAACGCTCTTTTCCTTGCAAGGGCGCAGTGTTCCCGTTGAGCGTTTCTGTGCCAGACGCAAGCACTCCGATTTACCTTTCCACTCAAACTTGTATTTTTCAAAATCGTTGTCGATATATTCGCCGCAAAGAGATAAAAGCTTGTCTATATCAAGCTTTCCCTCCGAAAAGCACTCCGGAAATACCGACTTTAACTTCTCCATATTCGTATTTTCCAAATCCATTGATAATCCGTCCAGTTTACTTGTATCCATATTTGATAATCCTCTCTTTAGATTTTTACAATCCATTTGCCGTCTTTTCGGGCACCGACTCTTTCAATAATTC
>CAKTDK010000348.1 GCA_934541205.1 uncultured Eubacteriales bacterium | reverse complement strand
GCTCCACTCTGTTTTAAACCATAATTCCAAATATCGCTTGCGTGTGGTTTTACATTTATTTCAATCATTTTTTCTGTATACGGAAAATTTTCAATAATTCTTTGGCTGTTATAATAGACAATACATGAGAGTATTATTTTTTCAAAATCTTTCATAGTCAGCCGTGCATCTTTTCTGTAATCATGTGCGCCGCGTTCCTGAAAATCAGGTTCAATAATGCCTTTTCCTTTTAAATGTGGCTTGTATAATCCTTGTATCACGTCAAAAAACTTTTCAACTGCACCTTTTAATTCCGGTCTGTATGGCGGTAAATTTTCTATAGTGATACCTAATTCCGTAGTCTGTCCGAACGTGTCCGACACATATTCTTTTCCCATATCAGTTATCAGAGTACCCGGCATGCTGATGCAATTCCAATCAGTATCAGAAATCTTAATCCCATGCTTATTGCATAATTTTACTTTATCCGAAATAATATTCAGCATTAAACTGCGAAGGCTATAAACACCACCTTCCCACGATAACGAATAGCCGCAACATAAGCTACTGTAAGCATCAATACAAGCGGTCAATATTGGTCTGCCTATAATTCCGCCGGCATCGTTCACAAGGTAAATATCACATATAGTAGCGTCAAGCATACCCACTCCAACATTTGGCGCAAACTCCTGAATACCATTTCCTAAAAGCGGTCTGTTATTTCTCTGATAGTTTTTTAAACCATTACGGGAAATGTAGTAGGTTTGCATATTTTTATGCTTACGGTAAAAATACCTGAATTGATGTATAGACGGATATTCCGGCGATAACAATCCGTTAGCATCACAATATTTTTCTTTAAGCATAAGTGTATATGCCGTCTGTAAGCTATTTTTGCGTTGCGTATAAAAATATTTATTTAATGCCCAGCGCATATTTTTTTCATCTTGTGTCATCGGCTTATCATAGCAATATTTTTTTGGTGCAAGCACTGATATGTTTTGATAAGCAAGATACAAGCAAAGCGTGTTCCTGACTGTTTGCTTGCCAATATGACGCTGCTCTGCAATTTTTGAAATAGCGTAACAGCGTTCTTTTTCATCTGATATAAAAGGTAAGACCCCTGCTATCAGAGTGTATCTTGAGTATGCATAACTTTTACTTTTCATGTCTAAGCTTTCAATTGGCTGTAAGCTTCTACCCGTTACTTTTAAAAGTTCATCTTCCGTACAGTCTGAATATTCTGTTAAGTCGGATATATCTATCCATTTTGGTACGGTCAATTTAATACAATCAATCATTAAAGCCTTGGATTCCTCAATATCCAAAATGCGAATAATGGAATCCAATTTTCTCAGCAAACTATTTTTCTTCATCAATAACCAGCCCCCAATCTTTGACTCCGTGACATAACCAATAAGACCTTGACATATCCAACAGCTTTATCGTCATTGGCTTTGTCAACAACTTGCGGAATACACATTCCCGTACCATTAAATCACCGTTAGACTTCGTGCAAATAAAGTCCGTACAGTATTCTCC
>CAKTDK010000347.1 GCA_934541205.1 uncultured Eubacteriales bacterium | reverse complement strand
AATTCTTTCATTTTTCATCACTCCAATCTAAAGCCTGCCCGCAATTAAAGCAGTAATTGTCACCTTGTAAAATTGCGTCCTTTTCACCGCAACCGGGACAATGATAATAATAGCAATCATCCATAGGGGCAATCTCACTCTTGCATTGAGGACAGCAAACATAATCTTGTTCATCATATCCTAATATTACCTTTTTCGGCACCTGCTTTTCGAGGGCTGCCATTGCAAGCCGCAAGTTGTATATTCATCCCTTACCCTCCTAATCCAGGCAACAATTTCGGAACATCACCGCTTATGTACGCCTGTTCAATCTGTGGTTTCATAAAATCGCCGACCGTTTGGCCTCCGGGGAGTACAATGTTGCTCATAAATTCGTCCTCGAACACCGATATTCCGCATTCTACTGCTTCAAGTTTTGCCTTAATAACCAGGTTTAACGCTCTCCAGCGTTGTCGGCACGCTTGCTCCCACGCCTCATATTGGCTATTTTCCGAACGTTCGCGCCCTGTCGGCGTCTTTGAAAATTCTTCTTTGCAGGGAAGTGTCAGCACAAATTTAATCTGGCGGTCATACATCGTAAAGCCTATGAGTGCCTTTCCGTTTGATGCAGCATACGCAAAATTGTCTGCGCCGTATCGGATCAGCGTCTTTTCAATTTCAAGCCTTGATAATTCACTTGTCACACTTGTGTTTGCCGCGTATTTACCCATTTTGTACCTCCAACAATTCGGGATTGTCGTAAATAAAATCATTATATCTTTGTTTTACGCAACCCCAATCTAAATTTAACATTTCAGAAATTTTATTAAAACTATACCCTTTATTTCTTAAATCATATACCTGTTTTGCAGTAATAGATTTTTTATAACCTCTCCGTATGCCTTTGGTTTTATGATTACGCTTAATTATTTTTTGTCTTTGTTCTTCCGAAATAATTTTCCCTTTATTATGTTCGCTCTGGTGAGTTCTGAAAAAGACCAACGCCAAATTCCCTTTGCTTGCATTAAGCTTGTTCTCGTCAATGTGATGAACACTATAATCTCTTGGAATAATGCACTTTATCCAATACATCATTAAAAGTCTATGTATATGGATTTTCTTTTCACATATACTCACCGCAGGATATTCTCCATACAAATAAATATGTTTTTTACTTACTACAGGAGATTTTGCATACCATAATATTGCGTTTTCTAATTCTTTGTAATCTACAATTGCATTACAGTCATTTATAAAATGAATTTCTCTTTGTGTCTTAACCATATCAAACCTCACTCGCCGTTATCTTTACGCTTTGCTTTGCATATGTATCTCTCATTCATCTGTCGCACCGCCTTTTCGCTTAGTGATTTTTAATTGTGTTTTCCCGCATTTTAAACATTTGTACTCAAACGTATGTACACACCAACCATCAACAATCCTAAAACCGTACGGAATATAATGTTTTTCAAAAGAGTGTTTACAAAATAACTGCTTAATCTTTGTTAATATACGCATTATACCGCACCGCCTTTCAATGCTTTTCTTGCAGC
>CAKTDK010000346.1 GCA_934541205.1 uncultured Eubacteriales bacterium | reverse complement strand
ATTAACTTTAGGCTATATTGCGCATATGACTATCTAAAGTGCCATGGATATTATTATATAATGTCTTATAAAAAAAAGAGCGTATATAAGAAGCTTGAGCAACTAAAAGATAAATATGTCGGGAAGAGAGTATTCTTGATAGGAACAGGTCCAAGCCTAAAATTGGATGAGGTAAGAATTTTAAAAAAAGAGTACACTTTTGCGCTTAATTCATTTGTCAAAGCAATACCAATGATAGACTTTGAACCTACATTTTATGGATTTACTGACGTAGATGCATTAAACGACTTATGGACCAAAGAAATACTAAATTTAGACAAAAGTTTTATCTTTTTTCCATCTAGATTAGGATATGATCACCCCAAAAAGCGTTCATTAATAAAAAAGAAAAACTCGTATGAATATCCTATGCTTGATACAGGACAATGGGGAAATTTTGCAAAAAAAATACCAGCAGGCTTTTCTGAAAATATTTGTAAAAATGTATATTTTGGATATACTTGCGCTTATGCTATGATGCAAATTATAGTATATATGGGATTTAAAGAAGTGTATCTATTGGGAATGGACTGTGCATATGCGCCTGGAACTTGTAACTTTATGGATGCTAGAAAACAAGAAGATATTGAACAGGGAAGTAAGGATGGAGATTATTTTTTAATAGCATGGGAGGAAGTTAAGAAGTTTTGTGATAAAAATGAAATTACGGTGTATAATGTGTCAGAAGGAGGAAAACTCAATATTTTTCCGCGTGTAAATATAAAAAGTATTGATAATGTATAAAATTATAACCTTACCAATAAAAGTTAAACGAAGAAAGCACATGACTACTTTAATTAAAGGAGAAACTATGTTTAATTTAGAGAATTTTATAAGTACTTATGTAATTAAACGTCCTTATTCAATGTTTAGGGAGGATATTGAAAGAAATAAAGAAATTCTTTTAAAAAAGATTAAAGATAAAACGGTGCTTGTTATTGGTGGTGCAGGATCTATAGGATCATCGTATATTAAAGCTGTTTTACCGTTTGAACCCAGGACATTAGTAGTGGTGGATACTAATGAAAATGCATTAGCAGAATTAACTCGTGATCTCCGCTCAACAAACGGATTATTTGTTCCAAAAGATTACGTACCCTATCCGATGGATTTTGCGAGTCCTGTATTTGGAAAAATGTTTAGAAAGCGAGGAGGATTTGATGTCGTAGCTAATTTCTCAGCGCATAAACATGTTCGTTCTGAAAAAGATATTTATTCGATCGAGGCACTATTGCAGAACAATGTGTTACATGCAAAAATTTTATTGGATTTGCTAGAGGAATTCCCACCGGAGGAATATTTTTGCGTATCTACAGATAAGGCGGCAAATCCAGTTAATATTATGGGAGCCAGCAAAAGAATTATGGAGGATGTTATATTTAGTTATTCTGATAAATTTCCCGTAAAGACAGCCAGGTTTGCAAATGTAGCCTTTTCTAACGGATCATTACCGGCAGGATTTTTATCGCGAATTTCAAAATTACAGCCGATAAGTGCACCTTCTGACGTAAAAA
>CAKTDK010000345.1 GCA_934541205.1 uncultured Eubacteriales bacterium | reverse complement strand
AGTGATGGAATTTCAAGTAAAACTGATTTTGTAGCAAATGTTATGATTGATGCAGTAAGAAGTGCAAAAGAGTCTTTGTCTGTTTTTATGCAAGGAAAAGATTTTCAAGATGATTGTGTTGAAATTGCTCGGTATATGATAGAAGGATTAAATGATGGCTTTGTAGCTGCAAGTCCTATGTTGCGAACTACTTTACAAAATTCAATGAATAATGCAAGAAGCAGTCTTAGACACACAGAAGATATCCGTTCTCCTTCACGAAGATGGGAAAAAGAAATAGGACAACATCTATTGCCGGGAGTGGCAAAAGGCGTTGAGAAAACCCAGCCTGTACTAAACAGAGCGTTATCAAGAGCAATGGATAAAGCAAGAAAAGCAATGTATTCCGACGAAAGTACTTCATTAGGAATACCTACTAAGGTCTTAACAAGCATTCATGGAGCAACATCACAATCATTACAGCCTGTAAGCGGACCGGTTATAAATATAAACGGAACAAAAGTGTTTAATATGGATGATGTAAATAAGCTGGGTGCTGCTTTAGTTAAATACATAAAAAGGTCGGGTGGATAATATGCTGAAAATAAATAATGAAATTGTAACTATAACAAACGACTGGATAATACAAAAAAATATATCGGCAAGAGGGACTTTTGATTTTGCAGTCCTTGATAAACCTGACATTTCAGACGGTGATACTGTTGAATATACCGCAGGAAACAAGGTGTTATTCAAGGGATATATTCAGGCGCATAATACCGTCTGCATAGCCGGGAAAGGATATGAAACAACTTGTAATGCGGTTGATTTAAACGGCTATGCTTCAAGGCGGATTATTATAGTTGCAGAGGATAATAAAACGGATGAATATATAATAAGAAATAGAGTACTTCCTTTGTTAGCTGTTTTTGGTATAACTGCAGGAACGATAGAAGAAGGGCAAAGTTATTCGAAAATAAGATATGATTATCAATCTTGCGAAAATTTATTGAATACTTTCTCAGATAACAGCGGATATGTATGGTATATAGACGACAACATGAAGCTGAATTATCACAGACGAAATTTGATAAGGACTAATCAGCCTGAGTTAATATCAAATTTCAGCGTTAATTATGACAGTACGGATTACAGAAATATTCAAATGCTTAAAGGCGGTATGCTGATATCGGATAAATTAGTATACACAACGCTAAAACCTACACCTGATGGAGAATGCAGAACATTTTATTCCGTTTATCCTGTAGGGAAACTAAAAGATTTATACGTGAATGGTATTAATATAACAAGTTCTGTAGGAGTAATGGGGTTAGATGATAATAAAGAAGTATATTGGTCTTACAATTCAAAAGAAATAGAATTTATGTCACCGCCTCAAAAAGATACAATAATAACAATAGACTATTATCCTGTAATGCGTGGAATAAAACAAATTGTTAACAGCGACAATGTAAATAAAAAAGGAATATTTGAAAAATTTATTGAAAATTTGGATATTTCCGATGTAGAAACATTAAATAATTATTCTAATTCACAGATGAATAAATACGGAGAAGCTATTGAA
>CAKTDK010000344.1 GCA_934541205.1 uncultured Eubacteriales bacterium | reverse complement strand
TGTCGTTTAATATCATAGAAATCTGTTCAAAAATATTAATAATCATATTAAAAACCTGCGTATATTCCTCAGATAAATCCGAAAATCCGGCTGTTTCATATTCATAAACTTTTTTTTCTATATATTGCGGAATATTATTTTCTAAAAGAAATTCATATATTCTTCTTGACATATCAATGGCATTTTCAGAAGATATATCCTCTTTAAAAGTAGATATATCAAGAAAAATTTCATTTTTAATTTTATTTATTATATTAAGCTCCGCAATATCTTTTTCACTGAATTTTTCAACAAACCCTCTGGGATGAAATTTAAAATCTTCACCACAAAATTCCTTTGAACTTATATTCCATAAATTGAGATAATTCTCCATTACGCAACATTCTTCAAAAGAATATTTCGTCAAACCCGACTTTAAAAATTTTATTATATTTTCTTTTGTAAACCCTTTAAGCAAAATATCAAATATTGAATTTATATACAAAAATACCGGTTTTGAGGCAAGAGGCGCCTTGTTGTCATTAAAAATAGGTATATTATATTTATCAAATACCGTTTCAATAATCTTTTTATATGAATCGTCTCTCGAAATAATCGCAAAATCAGAAAATTTGTAACCTTCTTCTCTTAAAAGCCTTTTTATTTCCAGGGAAATAAATTCACATTCGTCAAAATTATTTCCACGGCTTATAATTTTTATATTTTCTTTAAATTCTTCTTTTTTTTCTTCAAATATACATTTACCAAGAATACCTGTCTCCGTTTTATTTTCCATAAAATCTTTATTTAATTTTATCTCTTTATCAGCTTCTTTGGAAAATTTAATTATCTTTTCAGCAGTTTGGTATACAGGATAAAACTTGTCCGTTTTTTTATAATTATAAAAATTACTATCACAAGTCAAGGCAAAATAAACCTGATCGCAATTTTTTATAATCAATTTGATAAAATCATTTTCTGTCTTTGAAAATCCGTTGAAAAAATCAAAAATAAATATTTTATCTTTAAGATAATCTTTTTCGGTTATTTTCACAAGTCTTTCAAGTTCATCAAAAGAATCATAATACATTGATGATAAAACAGCATTATAGCTTTCAAAAATCATTCCGATATCCTTTAATTTTTTATTCTCAATACCTTCCGAAAAATTCAAAAATTCACTGCCATTTATTTTGTTTTCTTTAAAAAGTTTTATTATATCAAAAAGCTGCTCCAACACATACTTATTATTCCTTTTTCCAAAATAATCGAGCTTATCTGAAATTTCTTTTACTGCAAGAGAAAGTATAAGTTTTTTTCCTCCTTCATCTATATATGGCATATCGGGTCTTTTTCCAATATCTTTATAAAATCTGTCCGGAGTTCTTGAAAAATTGAGTACTTCAAAATTTGAAGAATTTATGTCTCTCATCATTGAAAAACAGTACCGTTCCATTTCAAGGCATATCTGTTCCGGAACAAAATAAAACACTTTTTTATCCTGTTTTATATAATTTTTTGCAATTTCTATAAGTTTTTTTGTTTTATCTTTTTTATTAAGTCCCAAAAATATATTTGTCACAATTATTCAC
>CAKTDK010000343.1 GCA_934541205.1 uncultured Eubacteriales bacterium | reverse complement strand
GAATATGAGCTTTGCAGTGAATATAAAAAAGAGCTTGAAAAAGAGGATTATGAATATAAAATTTCTGTGAGCAATTTTATTGCAGCATACATAAGCGCCGATAACAAAATAGTATTTGCCGAAAATGAGAGTCAATATTCATACGGATATCTTATGAAATTGGTTGAAGATGAAACCGAAGAACAGTTTTATGCAAGGATTTATACAATGAATAAGGAAGAAAAAGAGCTGATCTTTGCCGATAAAATAACATTGTATTCTGATGAGAGCGAATATCTTTGGGGTAAAAGAGTAAAAAAGGAAGATGTATTTAGATATCTTAATGCAGAAAAGAATTATCGGTACGGCATGGTAATGTTTTCGGAAAATGACAGCGGATATCTTGAGGCTTTGGTATTACCGAAGAATGTTTCGGATAAAGCTCCGGGGAGCGATCCGTATCTGCTTTGCGAAAACGTTTCGGCGGTAAGCGGCGGAGAATGGTCAATCGGTTATTCGTATTTCGGGGTTTTGGCGCATAAGTATCGCGTAAACAGTTCTAAGGTTTTAATACTGTATGCTCCCGATAAGGCGGAAAATAAAGCAGATAAAGAACAGTACAACGTAAAAAAAGGAGGTTCGCTGCCCCAATCATATGCTTTTTCAAAGGGAAGTGTTTTAAAGCTTTACAATGTTGATAAACTCTATAAGCCTGATGTGATTTTAAATGAAAGCAGCGACGGAGTGTCTGCCGATGTAGACACCGAGGCTTTTGCCGCGGTTGTGGATAAAGTATCATATGAAATTGATTCTGCCGATGAGACAAAACTGAAGCTTTCATATTATCAGGCGGGGACAAAAAAGGAAGCTTTTTTTGCGGATAATGCGATGGCGGCAGATTCTAAGGGCTGGTACGGATGCGGCAGCAAGTCTGTTGATGATATAAAAAAGGGAGATATTCTTTTATTGGGAATTGATATGAACAATAACATCAGAAGTTACAGAATACTGTTTAAGGAAAATGACAGAGGAAAATACCGTGTTGAGGGCGGAGATAATGCATTCGGCACATTGACGATAACATATGGAAAATGCGCTGAAAAGGGAGATACGGCGGTAATTATGGATGTGAACGGAGATATTTATCCGGCACAGCTGACCGGTTTTTATGATTTGAAAAAATATTACACTCTTATTGAAAGAAAAGGCTCATCAAAGGTTACTGTTTCGCCCGTTACTCAGAGTGATCTCAGAAAAGGCGACGAGGTTGTTGCAAGAAAGAGATGGAATGAAGCTGTTGAATTCTTTATATTCAGATAGGGAGGTGAGGCAATGTATAAAAAACAATACAGAATAATTGCCGCAGCGGTAGTGGCAATTATAATCTTTAATATCGGAGCGGTATTTGCAAAAGAAAAATATTCGCTTGATTATAACGTGTTTTCGGGGGATACAATTTCCGCGGCATTTGTCGGAGATAAAAATATTTTTACCGATAATATGACGCTCAGTACATCGGATATTATCGGCAAAAAGTATCAAAAACAGGTAAAGAGCGAGAATGTATCAATAAATAATGCTGATTCCGGAGCGGTTTATGC
>CAKTDK010000342.1 GCA_934541205.1 uncultured Eubacteriales bacterium | reverse complement strand
GTCTCATATAGTAATATTTTTGATTTTCAGCCATTGTTTGTGCCTCCTTAAATCGTAGTTTTCAAAACAGATGTGCACCTCTGTTGTAATTCGATTAAATCACAAACAACTTGACTTGTAAAGGGGTTTGGTGTATACTTTAGATAATGATATAAATGTAAAAATATAATTCACATAAAAAGAAGGTGTTACACTTGAAAAAGAAAATGGAACTCCCGAACATACCAATGCTCAAGAAGCCCGTAATAGCTATAAATATAGATTTTAAGAAGAAAAAAGAGCATCTTGTAATCGGTGATTTTGACAATGTAAATGCGTTTATCCGAGGTCAAAAAAACATTTCGATAATTTTTGAAAAAATTCGTCCTCTCGGCTCATTTTTGCTTGACATTATTACCGAGTCTGAATACTTCTCTGATATAAAAGCGAATTTTTATGAAATTTCCAAAGAAAAATATGCCGAAAACCTGCGGGTGGTTGAAGGTTTATATGAAACAGAAAATCCCGTTTTGAAATTTATCGCTTTATCATTATGGGATGAATATAGCCGGGTTCTAAAAGCGAACAAAGAAAAAGACGAGGCTTACCCCGTCTTGGAAAGGTTGGAGGATTTAACCCTCCCGTTCAGATATAATCTTATGAATAATGTGTTGACTTGGCAGAAACATAAGTCATTTAATCCTCTTATGGATATGCCGACCGAATATTATAAGTATCCTGCATTGACTTTGGTAATCCCACAAACAAAAGGAACTACGGAATATATCGCCTCAGATTTTACATTATTTCCGCTTATCGTGCATTACCTAAAAACCATATATGAGAAAAAGAAATTTTTCAGCTATTGCAAAGTTTGCGGCAAACTGTTTCTTGCACCCGATAACAATAAGACCTTTATCTGTTCGGATAAGTGCAAAGCGAAACAACAAAAGATGAACAAGAAAAAGTATGATGATGCCCATAAAGGTGATTCTACGGAAAAGCTCCATAAATCAGAATATCAGTATTGGTTCAATCGGCTTTCCAAAGCAAAACGGAAAAACAATATAGCAGCTATTGCCGACATAGAACAGGCTTTTGCAAAATTCAAAGAAGTTTCAAAAATAAAGAAAAAGCAAGTGAGTAACGGCTTGCTTTCATATGAAGCGTATTACGGCTGGTGCCTCGAACAAAGAGGCGTTATTGATGATATTATGATGAAGCACGGTCTGTTTGATAGGGGCTGACCTCCGAAGCAGTATACACCATTGCCGACTCTACAAATTACCGTAGGGATGACCGTCTGCCAACTCCGGCGGCAGACGACCAACCCTTTGTAATTTCACCGTCTGTTAAAATATATCGCTCAAATACGGCGATCAATATATTTTAACACCCGCCCCGTCGGTAAAGGTGTAACACACTACACTTTGCACGCAAAGAAGTGTGCCAAACTTTCCCTTTGGAATCCCTAAAAAAGAGTATGTATCTGCAATTACAGCGCAGATATATACTCTTTTTTCCAATCATCACAGAGGCATCGAGCCTCGTGATGATTGCATAGTAAATTGTTGTAGGACACCAATTTACTATGTGTATGCA
>CAKTDK010000341.1 GCA_934541205.1 uncultured Eubacteriales bacterium | reverse complement strand
GCACCGAGCAAATAATAATGTATCGCCCACACCCCGTTTGCAATCAACTTATTAACTAACATCTTTGTTCTGGTTTTTTGCCAGTATATAATCAAATTAAGCAATACTCCCAAAAATCCCAAGCCCTGAACCAACAAAACATTTTCTCCTTTTTTCATATGTTAATTTTCCACAATAAACTCAAAAAAGATTATTCTTATATTTATTATATTTAATATACATATAGTTGTATTGTAATATTTAACTCAAAAAATATGAAAATCTTAAACTTGTTTGACTTTTAATTTCGTTCGTGATATAATAAACAAAAAAATAAAATGGTGATAAGATGGAAATTGAAAGAAAGATTAAAGTTTTTGATACGCTTGATGCGATTACAATCAAGTACTATGAATATTCTCATGATAAATCAGATAATGCCATCACATTATACGATTCATATAAATTCGGTATACATTTAACAGACGGACTCGCCGCTGTCATGAATGAGAAAATAATCTATGCGGATAAAGGTGATATTTTCGTATTCACTCCAAAAGAAGTCCATTTCGGAAGATTTTTAAAATCAGGGGTTTTCAGGCATATTGATTTTTATATTCCTTTGACTTTTTTTGAAAGTTTCTCCTGTCCATGTGCAAACTTAAAAAATATATTCAACGATTGCGCACCGGAGCGCATCAACTGTATACGTCCGCAAATTGACGATAAAGTAAAAATCATTCACCTTACAGAGAAGGTAATATCCCTGATCAGCGACTATACTGAAGAAAACAATATTTATCTTTTTACACTTGTCATTGAAATATTATTATTAAGCTCACAGATTTATCCCCAGCAGACAAGTACAGACGATACAATTGTTCTTCCTGCACAGCTATTGAACACAGTTTCTTTTATCACCAAAAACTATCATAATAATATCTCGCTTAAAGACATTGCAGATTACTCCAATTGCAGTATCACATATCTTTCGAGAATTTTCACAAAGTATATGGGGCTTTCGGTTTACAAATACCTAATCGATTACAGAATAAGTCAAGCCGCAATACTGCTAAAATCAGGATATTCAGTTGCAGATGCATGCTATTCATGCGGATTTGGAGATTGCTCAAATTTTATCAAAACATTTAAAAAATCAACAGGCATCACACCGCAGCAATATAAAAATATGTGATCACCATAAATAATATGCTCCTACCATAGGATTTCGTCCAAATCTGCTGTCCGGATTATATTCAGCAAAAACCACTGTGTCAAAATCCCCTCATTATCACTTTAATAAATCGAATCACCGCACAAAACAAAAAAATCCAACAGCAGCTATCCTTTCTATCACTCCCTTCTTCCGCTTTGTCAGTATCATACTATTTACCGCAAATAAATTGTATATATTATGCCGCATTTTCGAAATCTGACAGAAAAATTTTTTTCCTCTTGACAAGCTGTAAATAATGTGTTATACCGTCAGCATAGCAGCGAACAATATGACAATTGTATTGCTTTCCGTTGCGTAATAGAAAAACAAATTGATGTTATAACTTTTACCAAAGGAATGACCCCAAAACAACTTTCCTTTTGCGTAAAAAATGAATGAGGTGAAAACAAATACGGC
>CAKTDK010000340.1 GCA_934541205.1 uncultured Eubacteriales bacterium | reverse complement strand
GACCAGACAGCCGTTACCTGAGTGGAAAGTCCAAGTAAATTAAGGGCAGTGTTCCCACATGGAGCGATGGTCCAATGGTAACTGCGGGCTAATGCCTGTGCAACGGCAGCTGGATCAGCAGCTACATATTCATCAAGTAATTTACTGTATTTTGGTTTTTCATAAATCCCATTTATAATTCTGCGGAGAATATTATCCTTAACAAGGCGATATAATGCTGAACGAACCGTGTTGGTATCAGCAATATCCGCAAAATCAGAAGTGGAAAAAACCGAGCCTCCTTTGCAATTATGTATGGTTCACTATTTATATATACTTTTATCTACTGTTTGGGGAACGATTTTCTCTGCCGGAAGTAATACGTTCATTGGCGCTGGATGTGTTGTGAATAAAGATGTTTCTGAAGACACAACTATTTCAAAAATATTTTAAATACCTGTGGACAAGCAAAAGGGAGTATGATATATTCTATTTAAAGATAATTTTAAATGGGTAAGAAGATTATGAAAGAAACGAATATTTTTAAAGTATTGGCGGATCAACAACGGAGAGAGATTCTGATAATGCTAAAAGATGGCCGATTAAATGCCGGGGAGATTGCCGAAAAATTACAAGTCACACCGGCTGCTTTGTCTTACCACTTAAAACTGTTAAAAAGCGCCGACTTAGTATCCGAATATAAGGAAAAAAACTTTATATTTTACGAAATCAATACGACAGTTTTTGATGAATTAATTCTATGGATTAACCAGTTTGGAGGAGCAAAGGGATGAAAAAAATCATGTGGATTGTTGCGGTGCTACCAGTGGTGATTGCAAGTATGATGTTACAGGTGATACCGGATATGATACCACATAAAATTGGAATTTTTATTTTTCCGATAATTATTTTGTGTGTTACATTCTTTTGGCACCTTTTAATTGGCACATTCGAAAAAAAGGCCATGAAAGCAAGTACGGATAAAGAACGCATGGAAGCAAATTCCTCCGCAAGGGTACTATGCGTGGTAGGACTATCGCAGGCTATCATGTTTGGAATTATGAATTATTGTATCCTTTATTCCTCTTGTGTGCAGGAAAATGTGAATGGTTCAAAGGTAACAGTTGATATTGCAAGGATTTCCTGCATCTTATGTGGAATTGTTTTTATTGTAGTAGGAAATTATATGACAAAGGCAAAACGAAATACGGTAGTTGGATTTCGAACGGCTTGGAGTATGTATAATGATAATACATGGAGAAAAAGTAACCGTTTTGGAGCCATCAGCATTGTTATTGCAGGAGTATTGACTATTATTACGACTGCTTTTGCCAATGGAATAACCAGTACAATTTTTTTACTGGTGTATTTATTATCAGCAACGATTATTGCGGTATTATACTCGAAAAAGGTCTATGACCAAGAAAAAAGAGAAGTTTAATATTGCACTTATATGGGAGAATGATTATTTATGAAAACAAAAAGATTAGTATTAAGAAAATGGACGGAAGCAGACGCAGAGAGTTTATATGAGTATGCAAAAGATCCGGAAGTCGGCCTTATCGCAGGATGGCCACCCCACAAGTCCGTAGAGGAAAGCCTCGATGTGATCAGAAATGTATTCAATGGTCCGGAGT
>CAKTDK010000339.1 GCA_934541205.1 uncultured Eubacteriales bacterium | reverse complement strand
AAACAATAACTGTTGACAAAATAGATTTCTTGGATAATGACGTTTCGGAAAACAACAGCATACAAATATCCCCTGTAGACTCGGTTAACGTACAAGGAAAATACTATCAGGAGTTTACTGTTGACACACTAGAGTCTTCAAACGTAAAGCTCGATTTTGAAGATAGCGACGGGCGAAATGTGTACAGCTATATTTACGAAGGCGGAAACTCGTATTTTGAAGTAAATTCGGCGCGATACAAAATTAGCACTTTTGACAGTTCAAGAAAAGAGCTGCTGCTAAAGACAGATAACGGATATATTTCCTTGTATTGTAAAAATAATGGCGTATACAGAACGGTTTTATACAATTTGAAGCTTTCCGGAGAAGCCGAGGAAGCGGAAAAAATATCAATTGCTTCTGATGGTCTGATTCGCATTTGCGATTATAAGCTTAAAATTGATAAAGATACATTCGGCAACATTTTTAAAAAACAAATGACGCTCGACAGGATTAGTACGGAGTCGCCTTTTAACATTTCAAAGCCGCTTTCGCTTTCTGAAAGTTTTCTTGGGGTTTCGCTTGCATGGAGCAGCAGCAATGAAAATATTATAAATTCAAAGACCGGACAGGTTAATGTTTCCAACTATAAGGAAATGGTGACACTTGACGTTTCGGCAAATGTTTTGGGAAGCAGTTTTAAAAAATCTTTCTATTTCCCTGTAGGATTGGATAATTTGTCGTCGGGGACGTCAGTTTCATCTTCTGCGTCCTGTGTGGGAACGAATATACCGCAGAATTTGACGGATGAGGACTTTAGTACCTCGTATAAAACTAAGATGACACGTAACTACGCTGTTACCCTGACGGCAAGTGATGAGGTCGATTTGACTGATGTATATTTGTTTGAGGATATGTCCGAAGGTGAAATTCTCTCCAGCTCCCTTTATGCGGGAAGTTTCGGTGATAATCTGCAATGCCTCTATACCGGAGAAACCGTCGGAAGTATAAAAAATGTAAAGTGCAATATTACCGGTGTAAAAGTAATTAAGCTTGTTGTAAATTCAGCAAGGGGAGTAAGTGGGATTAAAGAGATATTTGCTTGTTATAATCCGACCAATAAACAACGCACTGAAAATGACCTTCAAAATATTACTGTCGGCGACAACCTGAATGATTCGTTCCCGCAGAACGGTACAGGAAAAAACGGATCTGCAATTTCATTTGTTTCCGATAATCCGAATGTGGTGTTTGAGATTAAGGATGGTTTGTGGCAGGTCAGCGTGACTCCGGTTGATTATTCTGTCAGTGTAAGGGTAACTGCAAAAGCCGCGTTTGAGGATGCCGAAAGCACAAAAGTGCTTGTGTTTACTCTTACGGGGAGCAAAACCTTTGACGGTTCGTCAAGTTCGTCCGGCGGAGGCGGCGGAGTAAAAGGCAGCGGCACCGTTTACAATCCACCGACAGAGACAAATTCGAGCATGAACAAACCGTCGGATACAGCATATGATAATGAAATAAATAATCATTGGGGTAAAAAAGAAATCAAATATCTTATTGATAATTCGATTGTCATAGGTAACGGAGAAACCCTGAACCTTGACGGGAGAATAACGCGTGCGGAGTTTGCCGCAATGCTTGTA
>CAKTDK010000338.1 GCA_934541205.1 uncultured Eubacteriales bacterium | reverse complement strand
CAGTTTCTCTGGATGAGTCGATTGCAATGTTTGATAAAGGAGTAAAGCTTTCAGATTATTGCAATAAGCTTTTGGATGAAGCGACATTGAAAGTAAATATTTTAAATAAAGATAAAGACGGAAATATTATAAAAGAAGAATTTGAAGGATTAGAGAAAAATTAAAATGACGGAAATAAAAAATTTTACTGAGAAACAAAATTATTATATTAATATTGTTAATGATTTTTTAAAAAATGAGTTAAAAAAGCAAAATCCATTGTATGATATAGTCATAGAAGCAATGAATTATTCCGTTTTCGCAGGAGGTAAGAGGATAAGACCTGTTATTATGATGGAATTTTCGTCTGTTTGCGGAGGGAAAGAAGAAGATATACTCCCTTTTGCCGCTGCTATTGAGATGATACATACATATTCGCTTATACATGATGATTTGCCTTGTGTTGACAATGATGATTTCAGACGTGGGAAAGAAACAAATCATAAAAAATTTGGTGAAACTATTGCTCTTTTTGCAGGAGATGCTTTGCTTAGCATGGCTTTTGAAACAGCTTCAAAAAGCAAATCTGAAAATGCTCTTGAATGTATAGGACTTTTGGCAAAATACAGCGGAATAGGCGGTATGCTTGGCGGACAAACAATAGATAAAGAATTTGAAAATAAAACAATGGATAACAAGGTATTAAGAGAACTTCATAATTTGAAAACAGGAGCTTTAATAAAAGCCTGTGGTCATATAGGCTCATTGTGCGCAGGAGCAGACATAAAGAAGCAAAAAGCGGCTGTTGAATATTGTGAAAATATCGGTCTTGCTTTTCAGATACAAGATGATATTCTTGATATTACAGGCGATTTTAAAAAGCTTGGTAAAAATATAGGTTCGGATATAGAAAATAATAAAAATACATTTGTAAGTATTAACGGACTTGAAAAGTCAAGGGAAGAAACAGTTAATCTGACAAATCAAGCGATAAAGGCATTAAATACATTTAATGAAAAAGAATTTTTGATTAATTTGGCTCAGAAGCTGTTAAATCGTGAAAATTAGTTTAAAATCAGAATTGATTAAAAAATAATCTTTTGGTAAAATATAAATAAATGACGGTGGTGCAGTATCCTAGTCAGAGCTTCCAATTTTGAAGACGGGCCTAAAAATCCGTAAAAGGGCACATCGATGAAGCTTTTGGTGCTTGCTTTAAACGCCCAGTTTAGGGTGGGTGCTGGGAGATAAGGGTGCCGGGCGACCTGCAATGGCATGCAGATTCGACCCGTCACTTGTGGAGACCTGTTCTTGTGCTTTGCCTATACACTTTTTTAGTTGACGGACAAAGTACGGCTCAGGATTAAACCTGCTTTGCGGTGCGTAACAGTGGCTGTGGGCAGAGTAGCCTGCCTTGAGTGTTTGTGGCGGATTATAGATCAGATCGAATTTATATGGCCATATAAAAGAGATTATTGCTATATGAAACCATAAGTGCAAAAGAGGCTAAAAATTGGGTTGCCTGTCAAGGAAAACTTCTAGGCTGATTTTTTCAAGGGATTGCAGTGCGTACTAAGTGGCAATCAAGTCGTATATTCGGCAACGATATAATCTGTTTTTTAATGAGAAATCTCTCTCACGGCGAC
>CAKTDK010000337.1 GCA_934541205.1 uncultured Eubacteriales bacterium | reverse complement strand
ATGGTTGAAATATATGGTGTTAACTTTGCAATAATTGATGTACTTGTGCATTTATGTGTCAGAAGTTGGCTGATATGGAAAAGAACCAAGAATTGTATTTCGATAATTTCAATATTGATGAGAATGATGAAATCATATAAAAAACTTGGTACAGAAATGTCAATTGCATTAAGTTAAGGGTTTAAAGAGAAGTTAGTAGCGTTTTCGCTATTAACTTCTCTTTTCTTTTTGTGCAACAGATAAGATTTCATATGTGTGGGTATCAAAAAAGCATGACAAATAGACAAGGATTTTTCCTTGTCAAAATTCAGTACACTTTTAGGATATTTTATGCTACTCTATACATGAAACTTATTGCTTGTTTGACTCTTATTTCACGAGGTCTTGAACGCCCTGGTCGTATAGGTGTCATGTATCTTGCAATAAGCGTTTCAATATCAGGTGGAATTATTTCTTTTAATAGAAATTCACGGCATATATGTACAGCAACAGAAAAATTGACTTTATACTCATATTTTTTATTTCCGTTTTTTATGACTACGTGCGAGGTAATCAATTCGGAAAAATTGTACATGATTAAGCCTGCAAAAATTTCTTGAAAAATATATTCCACCTTTTTTGAATGAAAATGAAGTAATCCCACCGTGTATTTTAAATCTCTGAATGAAGTTTCGATTCCCCAACGCATTCCGTAAAGTTTTTTTAATTCTTCAGGTGGAAATTCTTCGGAACCCAAGTTTGTCACAACAACTTCATAAGAATTCTCTGATATCGGGAAGCGTACAATCCTAAATGGTAGATGATACAGTACAGTTTCATCAGATTTTTTGCTTGTCGCTGGAAGATAATCAAAAGTCTTATTATGTGCAATTTTCCGAAATTTATTTTTTTCATGAAACAGCTTTTTCATTTTGTTTGTCTGTTTACGTGTCAAATTTAAGTCTATATATTCATCAAATTCATCGTCATCAGGCAATTCCAGACCATGCACAATACCCGTTTTATGTTTTCCAAAATCTTTTACCCGTATCAAATAAAACCAGCCTTTTTCTTGAACATGTGCCATGTTATTGTAAGATTCATAGCCTCTATCCATTATTACAATTGATTTTTCACGGATTGCAGATCTGTCTACCATTTCCGTTAAGGCTTTATTTTCAAATGCTTCTTTTCGCTTAAATATAATAGCATCCTCATAAGTATGGGATAACAGGTTATATAACGCATTTAAGTGAAGAAGGTTATAAGGTTTCCTGCCTTCAGTAATAAAAAGTGAATCCGTATCATTTAGATTCGTAGGTATTTGAATATCTGAACCATCAACAGCCAGAAGTCTATAACCTTTATAATTATTATTTTGTGATGTTTGAGAAACAAAATCTTGAAAAAGCTTTTCGAAAGCAATCGGAAGTATTTTCTTACGTTGTTGCACAAATGCAGAAGATGTGGCAATTGATATATCACATCCAAATTGTTTTAATAATTCATTTGTCAGAGTTGTTCCTTCCATCGTAAGTAATGATAAAATAATTTTTTCATATGGTATTTTTCTGTTTCTTGAAAAATCGATGTCTGGATTAGAAACAAGACCAGTTAAATTCTGTTTCTGTCCATTAATGAGACTGAGCAATAAAGCTTTTAAC
>CAKTDK010000336.1 GCA_934541205.1 uncultured Eubacteriales bacterium | reverse complement strand
AACTTTGACCAAGTCCTTGGAATCAGTAGTCTTCATAGAAAAAGCGGCGAACTTTTCTTTAAAGTTACTGATTTTCAAGGATTTTTACAAATATAATCTATTGATAATTAGATGTTTAACAATAGAATTTTAATTTTTGTCATCTACTAAAGTAAGAACATCAAATGGTTCAAACAGGCTATTTGGGAAGACGCTGTATGCCCTGTAGGATAATCGGGATTGCCTCCCCACCATTCAATAGCGTTTTCTTTGAAGTATTTTAAAGCTTCGCTCCGAATAGGTTCATATAGATTGTTACCCCCATCTTCTAAAACAAAATTATATCGTTTTTTATCCTTTCCAAAATATCCGTAGCCTTTGTCATTGCCAAAAAACTTATCCTTGATAAGCTTTATATGATGCCGCTTTTCTTTCGACCTAAACACCTTTTTTTGATATTGTTTTATCATAATCAACCCCTTTAGTTTAGAGCATTAATAATTCAATGTACAAAATTACCGTATTAGTGTCTCATTTTTCGATACAACTGATATAAAACAGCAAATAATAATGTAATCCAACAAATTATCAGCCTTGTATCGCAATATGACACAAGTCAGTAGTAACTTTGTTCCTATATTATCAAAACAGAGTAGATATGAAGACAATAGAAGGACATAATGTGAAAATCTTCACGGATATGATTGATGAAAATGCCATAGGGCAAATCAAGCAACTTTTATCTATAAATGTCTTTGCAGACAAAAAGATCAGGATTATGCCTGACGTACATGCCGGTGCCGGTTGTGTAATCGGTTTTACCGGAAATCTTGGCGAAAAAGTGATTCCTAATATAGTAGGAGTTGATATAGGCTGCGGCATGAGAGTATTAAACCTTGGGGATGTCAATGATATTGATTATCACGCATTCCATGAATATATTCGGGCAAGTGTTCCTTCCGGGAAAATTGCCCGGGAAGATAAGTTCGGCTTCAAACCGCTTATTGGAGAAGAAATGGAAGTATACCGTGAAGCCAAAGAATTGATAAAAGGACTTTATTGTTATCGTGAATTGAAAGATACTGGCCGTATTCAAAAGTCTATCGGGACGCTCGGTGGTGGTAATCATTTTATCGAGCTGGATAAAGATGATATAGGAAATGTCTATCTCGTGATTCACACCGGATCACGTAATCTTGGTTTGCAGGTAGCGAACATCTATCAGGGGAAAGCGATAAAACACCTGACCGACGGTGCCGATGATTTGGAATTGCGAATCAGAAAAATAATTGAAGAATACAAGGCTGTCGGTAGAAGAAATGAACTTCAAGATGTCATAAAGAAAATGCGTAAAGAGCAACAACACACCGAGCCTGTTCTTCCCTCTGAACTTTGTTATGTGGAAGGAGAAACACGGGAACACTATCTTCACGATATGCGCATCTGTCAGCAGTGGGCGGTATTGAATCGCAAACTGATTTCCATTTTATTACTCAAATTCTTCAATGGAGTTGGGATAAAGAACGAATTTGAATCAGTCCACAATTATATATCGGATGACAATATGATCCGCAAAGGTGCAATTTCTGCTGCAAAAGGAGAACGGTGCATTATTCCGCTCAATATGCGTGACGGATCTTTGTTATGTACAGGAAAGGGCAATACCGATTGGAACTGTTCTGCTCCACATGGTGC
>CAKTDK010000335.1 GCA_934541205.1 uncultured Eubacteriales bacterium | reverse complement strand
AGCCACTTTCATATGACTGGTAGTTTTTTATTTTTTAAGATTTATAAGCTTTTAAATATTTTAAAATATGAGATGACAATGAATCTGTTGCCCGTAAAATAACTTGATCGTCTACTTTTACCTCATTTTCAACCAAATACTTTATTACTTCAATATTGCCGAACTTAATTGCGTATTCAATCGGATTAGGCAAATACTCAGAGAATTCATTTACATTTGCACCATTAGATACTAAATATTGGATAAGTTCAGTTCTATTTCTTGAGCAAGCTTCTGAAAGTGGTTTACCTACATTTATTTTTGCGCCAAGCTTTTCAACCAGAAACTTTATAGTATCCAAATCAGATATCCATACTGCCCGCTCGATTGGAAAGTTTCCGTTTTTAGAGAAGCTATTAATGTCAAATCCTTTATCTATAAAGTACTTTACCATATCTAAATTACTTGAACTTATAGCAGAATTAACAGATATACGAATTTTATCATTAATATTTCCGCTGAGATCATTAAAATCAAAATTATTTAAAACAAATTTTATTATTTTTGACCCTTTAAGTACATAATTTTACCATCAGACTTTCTGATATCTACACCTGGCCCTATTCCCCCCAATAAAAATTCATCGTTCGAATGTTTATCTATGTATCTGAAATGCCATACATCTGTGTTTTTGTCATACCATAAATCAGAATCACACAAGCTATAATCGCCAGGAAATTTTTTCTGCACTTCATATCGAGCTATCTTTAAAGCTTCTTCAAAAGTTTCTACGGGATGCGGTTGCCAAAATAGGTTAGCTAACCATGCAAACATAATTATTCTCCTTTACATATTTTTTATTTAATCAAGCAACTTGTTTAAAAAAACCAACAAACTATCATGCCAAGGATTGTAAGGCATGATTATGCCATCTCTATTCCTTGAGCATTTTTAATATAAAAATATGGCATGCTGTTGTAGCTAAAAGCCACTGTATTTCCGTTGCCGTTAACTAATAACAAAACAGGTTAAAATTCTCCATCATCTGGCGCCCTTTCAATAGATATATCCTCTGCTATTATTTCAATAAGGTTATCTCGTAACGGTAGTACAAAATGTTTAGAGCGCTCCAGTTGTTTAAATAAATCAGGATCGGTAGCCTTCTTTTTTAAATCTTCAATAAGTTTAGAATTTTTAATCTGTATCAAGGTATATCCCGCTGCTTGATAATATTCATTTGCCATAAGACAAGCCACATCTGTATCCATAATGTCAACTTTTAGACATTTGTTAAATGAAAATTTATATCGTTGTTCATTTTTGTCATCAATAAATATTTCTAATCCGCTTTTATTGTATGCGAAATTCTCAATAGGAGCAGAATTAAATTTAAAATTAGACACTTTTGACTTTAATCCTTCTGTTTTGTACGGAGAAAAGTTCTTAAAATCGTCACGAGGCCAATTGCTATGATCTTTCCAATCTATTTGCTTTTTATCTTTAGGTTTATATGATAGATCTTCAAACGGAGGCCTTTTAATTTCTTTAAAATCAATATCTGAAGCAATTATTTCAATAAGATGGTCTTTTAGTGGCAAAATGTAATGCTTAGCTGCGGGATGTTTTTCGCCCATCTTATTAAACCCTTCCATAAGCCTGTGCATATCATCTCCCGGATTCTCGCACTTTTCTGCTA
>CAKTDK010000334.1 GCA_934541205.1 uncultured Eubacteriales bacterium | reverse complement strand
CTCATTATCAGATGTACAAACTTGCCAATGATAAGGATATCACCACCGATGTGATCGGTGCTATTTGTGCTGCCCTTGAGGTGGATCCAAACGATATTATGGATTTCGTTTCGGATGAAAAGTAAAGTCCATTTTATTGGACACTGAAAATATTATGATAACGTGAATAATGATTGATAGGGAGCCTTGACTATGAGCAAATATATAGAACTGCCTGTAGACCAAATTGAATTAGACAAGAGCAATCCGAGAATTGCTAATTTTCTTGCGACACACGATGAGGATGATATTACCAGCGAGCTTATGGCCCTTTTATTGGGAACTACATCTGATGCTTGTGCAAGTTTACGGCAGTCAATTGAAGCTAATTATGGGATTATTCATCCGATTATTGTGAACAAACGTGCAAATGGCACATATGTAGTAATTGAGGGAAATACTCGACTCCAGATTTACAAAGATCTTCGACGAGAAAACAAGCCGGGTAATTGGGATACCATTCGTTCTATAGTGTACGAGGATATTGATGACGAAGAGATGCATAAAATACGTCTTCAAGCGCATCTAGTCGGTCCACGTGAATGGGATCCATATTCAAAAGCAAAATATCTTGATTATCTTGCCAATGAAGAACACATGCCTATGGCTTCTTTGATATCATTCTGTGGCGGAACTTCAAAAGCGTCTGAGATAAAGAATATGATAGCTGCGTTTAATGACATGAAAAAGTATTATAGACCATTATGTGACGATGATACACAGTTTGACATTAAGAAATTCCACGGCTTTGTCGAGTTGCAACGCAGTGCTGTGATTGAAAGCTTAACCTATAACGGCTATACAAAGACGGATTTTTCTCGCTGGATAATCGATGAAAAAATCAGTATTTTGCAAGATGTAAGAAGACTACCAGAAATTTTAAAAAGCAAAAAGGCAACTGAGGTGTTTTTAAAAAGTGACACAGCCGCTGCGAAAAAAATACTGGCAGTTGAGGAACTTTCCTCTGATAAATTGAAGGATATCCCCTATGAGATGCTTGCAAAAGAACTATCAAAGAGAATGCAAGATATTCGTCTTGCCGATATTCATCACTTGCGGAGTGACTCAGAATATGTCGATAAGCTTAATAGTTTGATGAATGCATTTGATGATATTAAATTTGTTTTAGACGAAGTTAATGGAGAAGATTAACTATGAGTGAATCTGCACAGCATCAGAAGCTGGTCAATATGATAATTGAATATGTTGAAAACATAGTTGGTCAGGATAAAAAGAGTTTTATTTTTTCTGATGCAGCAGATGGAAAGTGCCTTCCTCCTCTCACAACTGAAGGATATAGACCGGATGTCTATTATCAATATGGTGACATACTTATCATTGGAGAGGCGAAGACAAGTGGTGATGTAGATCACCTGCACAGTAAACAGCAATATGACTCCTACTTGAAAAAATGTGTACTATTCGATGGGAAGGCATATTTTGTTGCTGCAGTATACTGGGCGGACAAAGCACAATTACATAACATTTTGCACAGAATCAAGAAAAAATATCCCGGAGAATACACGGTAACAATTTTGGAGGGCTATTGATATAAAATGAAAAGAATTCATTTAATAAAAGAGCCCAGTCTCCTTGCCAAATATGATGCGTTTCCGTACCAAAAAGAGGCTTTTGAAGCAATTAAGGAT
>CAKTDK010000333.1 GCA_934541205.1 uncultured Eubacteriales bacterium | reverse complement strand
ATCTATTGTTCCAAGTGCAGTTGTAGCCGGGATTAAAGCATTTGGAAGCATTAAACGAAGTATTGCAATTATCTTTAATGTAAGATTCAAACTGCCATGCGGAAAATCTTTAAAAATACTGTCTTTATGAGGAATAAACGGGCCAAGACCTATCATATGAGGTTTAAAGCCTTTTATAAACAATATATCTTCCGCAATATCTTCAATCGTCTGATAAGGAGAACCCACCATTATTCCTGTTCCAACCTGATAACCTACTTTTTTTAAATCTTCAAGACATTTCAATCTATTTTTTAAAGAAAGTTCCTTTGGATGAAGCCTTTCATAATGGCACGGATTTGAAGTTTCATGTCTTAATAAATATCTGTTTGCTCCTGCTCTGTAAAGCTTTTCATAACTCTCAAGGCTTCTTTCTCCAAGAGATAATGTAATTGCACAGTCAGAATATTCTTTTCTAATAGAAGATACAATATCGCACATTATTTCATCGTCAATAAAACAGGGATCTTCCCCTCCCTGCAGCACAAAAGACCGAAAATCCAAATCATAGCCTATTCTACAGCATTCAAGTATCTCTTCTTTTGTAAGTCTGTAACGGTGAGCATTTTTATTGCCTCTTCTTATTCCACAATAAAAACAGTCATTTTTACAATAATTGCTAATTTCAATAAGTCCGCGTGTAAATATTTTTTTCCCGAATTTACTCACAGATTTCTGTCTTGAATACTTAAATAATTTATTTTTTATATTATCATCTTTGCTGTTTAGCAGTAAAATAATCTCTTCTTTATTCAAGAAAGAATCATTAAACAATTTTTCTATTAAATGCTCCATATCAAACCTCCACATTAATAATAAAAAAAGGCGCCCTGCATTTTATAACGGAAAACACAGGGCAAAAAAAACCAAAATGTATGAAGTGCAACCCTCCGCCCACCATTAACAATCATTAAAGACTGAAAACATTACACTTTTATTTACCAATATATTATAACATATAAAAATTATGAAATCAACACTTTTTCCATATTTTTGTTTTTTTATAATTTGTTTGTATTTTTGTTTAAAAATTCAAAATACCTCAAGAATTATAAATTAACAAGAAAAGAGCAGAGAAAAAAATCTCTGCTCATATTTTCGAAATTAATATTATCTTTTGTTTGCAAAACATTCGCTGCAGTAAACAGGTCTGTCTTCTCTGGGCTCAAAAGGAACTTTGCATTCCTTTCCGCACTCTGCACAAACAGCATCATAAAATTTCTTTTCAGCTCTTTGAGATTTTCTTTTGTCACGGCAAGATTTACATCTCTGAGGGATATTTTCAAAACCTTTTTCAGCATAGAACTCCTGTTCTCCTGCTGTAAAAACGAATTCCTCGCCGCATTCTTTGCAAACTAAAGTCTTGTCTTCGAACATAAAATTTTTCCTCGCTTTGATAAAATTATTTTAACCCTGGATGGATTTTAACCATCACCTTTGAAAACCAACGCTCTATATTAAGCTACCTGGGCATATTGTCACTGTTAAAAGACATTTTCTTCTTTATTCTCTGAATAGCGTTATCTACGGATTTTTTTGTTTTTCCGGTAATTTTGGCTATATCAGAATAAGAAATATCTTTTATATACATTAAGAAAACCTGTTTCTCAAAATCAGATAATTTGGAATCTATGTAACTTTTAAGCTGTCTGTAATT
>CAKTDK010000332.1 GCA_934541205.1 uncultured Eubacteriales bacterium | reverse complement strand
ACACTGAGATATGTCACTTCATATCCGTCTTTTTCAAGGCTTTCGCATGTATGCAAAACCGCATGGTGTTCAATTTTTGTTGTAATTATATGAGGCTTTTCTATCTTATGCACCTTTGCGTACATACAAGAAGCGCCTTTTATTGCCCAGTTATCGGATTCAGAACCGCAACTTGTAAAAAATATCTCGCTTGAATTGCAATTTATAACTTTAGCAATTTTTTCCCTTGCCGCAACAAGAGCCTCTTTTGCTTCCTGTCCTTTTGAATGAAGGCTCGACGGATTTCCGTAAATTTCCGTCAGATACGGCATCATTTCATTTAAAACCTCAGGATATATCTTTGTGGTCGCCGCATTATCTGCATATACAAATCTTTTTTCCATATATTTTTCGCTTCCTTGGATATATAATTAATTTTTTAAATTTTTTTCTATGTAATCTGAAAGTTCGCCTACGGTTTTCAGCGTTTTTGCGTCTTCATCAGATATTGTTATATCAAAAATTTCTTCAATCTGCATAACTATTTCCACAACGTCCAATGAATCCGCGCCCAAATCTTCAACTATATCCGAATCCTCATTTATTGTAGAAGCATCGATTTTTAAACATTTCGCAAGTATTTCTTTTATTTTTTCCAACATGTATCTCAGTACCTTTCGCCCAAACGCAATAAATTTCAATAATTCTAAAAAACCTTTTCTATGACATTTCATTATATTACAGTATCTTTCTTTTGTCAAGTAATGTCACAAAAGATTTTTTATATTCTTAATCTGTCCTGATTTTTTTCATTATATATGGGTAAAGAGACCTGTATATAATATAAAATAATATTCCCTCAATCGAATATTTTATCAGGTTAAACGGTATAACTCCCGTTAAAATATATTTTGCCACTCCGTTTTTATCGGCAAAATAAAGGGGAACCATAATATAATAGTTAGAAAATACGCCAACTATTACTTCAACCAAAAGCGCTGCCGCTAATGACACGCACTCTCTTATTTTTTCTTTTTTTATATTTAATTTTCTGCACAATATTGCCGCCGTAACACAAAACGATGTGCTTTGTATAAAGTTTGACAACTCTCCGACATATCCCGTATTACTGCCCGGCAAATGAAATATATTTTTTATCGCTGCAATTACTATTCCCGCAGCCGGAGATATTGCAACAGCGCCCATCGTTGTCGGAATATCTGAAAAGTCCACTTTTAAAAATGGGAATCCCGGCAGTATCGAAAAACACGGGAAATACATAAGTACTGCCGCCATTGCGGATAAAATGCTTATATACACTATTTTTCTGGTTCTATCCATCAATTCTTCTCCTTGATCACTAATAAAACATAAAAGCCTTGAAAAACTTATTCCTTTAAAGAAACAACTTTTTCAAGGCTCTTCGGCAACTATATATTCAGTTATTTCCTCTGCTTTATGCTTAATTAAATTAAGCATGCCTTATTATTATGTTTAGCAGCATACCTTATGCTAAAGCATACTCTATGCTTAGCATTTTTATTTTTATAAAAAATGCTTTATTTTGGTTTCAGCAAAGAAACTCCCTTTTTATATTTTATTACCTTTTCTTTTTTTATTGGCGGGATGCAAAATCACTGCCTCCCGCCAATATTAATTAAAATTATTGTAATCGATTAGTCTTTGATTTCGATAACTACGCCAGAACCTACCGTACGTC
>CAKTDK010000331.1 GCA_934541205.1 uncultured Eubacteriales bacterium | reverse complement strand
TATGACAACAACCGGATAACGGGATTTCTATATCTAAAGATTGAAGAACATACTGTAGATGATGTGACACCCAAAATATGTGCAAATAAAATCTTAAAGATAGGAACCTTTAAAATCGATGCACACGGGACAAAGATGGGTGAGCAATTCATAAGAATTATCACCGATTATGCCGTGCGGGAAAATGTCGATGTCTGCTATGTTACCATTTATGAAAAACACCGTTCCCTCATTGATTTAGTTCAACAATTCGGATTTCATCTATATGGCACAAAGGGTGATGGCACACATAAAGAAAATGTATATTTAAAGCCAATGAAAAACATTACCGGCGATATAAATAAGGATTATCCCCTGATTCATACGGACACCGCAAAAAAATACTTGCTAAGCATTTATCCCAGATACCACTCAATTATGTTTCCGGATTCCATTTTAAAAACAGAAAACCGAAATATAATTACGGATGTCTCCTATACAAATTCCATTCACAAAATATATGTCTGCACAATGGAACAGGTGGAAAATCTGAAATATGGTGATATTATAGTTCTGTATCGAACAGCAGAACAGGGAAAAATTGCTGAATATTCTGCTGTTGCAACATCCGTCTGCGTAGTGGAAAGTGTAAAAAAGCAAAGTGAATTTACCGGTTTTAACAGCTTTTATGACTATGCCAGCAAATATAGTGTGTTTGACAAAAATGATTTACGATACTGGTATAACAGAGGTGGCTGCAAGGCAATTAAAATGACCTATAATGCCGCTTTTCCGAAAAGAATTATTCGCCATGAATTAATTGAAGAAATAGGTTTAAACCGGGAACAATATTGGGGATGTTTTGAGTTAACCAATGAACAGTTTTTAAAAATTGTCCAAAAAGGAAATATTTCTCCCTCTTTATTCGCTTAGAACAAACGTTCGTTTATGGTTGCAAAATATTTTATATTAAGGTATAGTGTAACTATAATTTAAAAACGGAGTGAGAATAATGTGCGCAATATTATTATCAATTAATCCTGTCCATGTAGAAAATATTATGAACGGAACAAAGCGATATGAATTTCGGAAAAAAGCATGTAAACGGCAGATAGACAAAATATTAATTTATTCCACAACCCCCATTATGAAAGTTGTCGGCGAAGCAGAAGTAGAGGACATTCTGATTGATAATCCCGAAATTATCTGGAAAAAAACAGAAAAGAAATCCGGAATTGATAAAACCTTTTTTGACCAATATTACGAGCATCGGGAACTGGCAGTTGCCTACAAGTTAAAAAATGTTATCAAATATGAAGAACCAAGAGAATTGAAAGACTACGGAATAACAAACGCGCCACAATCCTTTCAATACATTGAAGAGGCATGATGTTTTGGAACATCACGCCTCTTCTGTCTTTACTCTCTATTCTCTGCCTCATAATACCGGTATTTTTTCAGTCTCCTGCCCACCGAAAAGCATAGCAGGACACCGAGTATTCCCAGAATCCCCATCATCATGGCGGCGCCGGAGCCTTTTCCGCTGCCAAACATTCTGCGAAGCAGTGGTATGGTTCCGAATTCCCTCATAACAGGTTCACATATCCGGTCTACGGCAAACCCGCCTAAAAACAGTCCTATCGGTATGGTAAAAAACTGAAAGGTGTTGCGGCAGGCATAGACACGCCCCTGTAATTCAACCGGAATGGACGTCCGCAGGATAACATCGAGATTTGCGCTCATAACC
>CAKTDK010000330.1 GCA_934541205.1 uncultured Eubacteriales bacterium | reverse complement strand
TTATGTTGCCGACGCCTGTACTTATGAAGAAAATCAAAAAGAATGTAAATATTACAAGGAGCGTGAGAGCGTTGAAGTGTGAAAACTGTATACATAAAAAACCATGTGGCGAATATCAACAAAAGTTTTTGTCGCATTTAAAAAATCTAAAAGTAACAGAATGTCCTTATTACAAAGAAAAAGACAAAGTAATAGATTTACCCTGTAAGGTTGGCGATACGGTGTATTATTTCTCTCAAGATTATGATACGATTTTGCCTTATTTTGTTGAAAATCTTAATATAGCTTATTTGGGAGAAAAAGACGAAAATTATGTTTATACTTTTGAAGCAAATTGCACTCGAGAAAATGAACTACTTGACAGTATAGATTTTGAGCCTGACGATATCGGCAAAACCATATTTCTCACCAAAGAAGAAGCAGAAAAAGCGTTGAAAGAGTTAAAGGAGAATGAGGGATGAGCAAATTTGACTATGATATTTTTTATGGCGGATATGATGATTTTGCCGTATCAAAAGAAAAATACACAAAAGAACAAGCGATAGAATTATATCGCAATGAATGCAATAATCCCCAAAATATGAAAATTGCAATTACAAATGCTTTTGTTCGTCATAGAGTTGGTTGGAACGAGAACAATGAAAGATGTTGCGGTTGGTGGCTTGAATATAAAGAACATTCAAGAAGTTGCCCTGTATATGCTTTTCACAAAGTATTAGGAGAAATGCCGAAAGAACTTGAAAGCGAATATGAGTGGATAGATTTAAAAGGTGGTGAGGAGTGATGGCAATGCTTGATAAATATAAAGAAATTATACATATTGTAGGAGGGTGTTTTTGCGGAGAATGTAAATATGCAAAAAAGCATACGCAATTAGGCAATGGTATTACTGAACCGCCATATATTGTAGGTTTTTTATGTACTAAATCAAATTTATTTCCGTTGGAAGATGGTGACTTTTGCAGTTTAGGAAAAGCTTTAAAGGAGTCAAATTCGCCCCTGTTAAATAAGGAGAATGAGAAATGAAAAAATCCGATTATAAAAAAGTTAACGGAAAGAGAAAATATATCCAAGATAGGTTATATCATAAAGGAATTTTTTGTATTTCAAATGGTTGGATTAAATGGAGCAAGAAATATATGGCTCGTAGTCAAAGAAGAAAATCGAAATTGAAGTATAGGAGGTATATGAATGACAATAGATGAAAAGAAAAGCATGTTAAACGAATATTTAAGCAAGAATGGACGTTTAAAAAGACTGTATGCAATGAAAGAACAAATGATTGATACAAAGAAAAACAATTTCGAATATTATACAGCGGTCAAAATGGACATACAGTTAGTTAAAACGGAAAAAGAAATAGAAAGATTAATACCGAAAGTAAATGCGTCCAAAGAGAAAATAATAGCTGAAATAGACAGTATAAAGATAAGTGACAGTAAAGATGAACTATATAAAGATATATTAAAATTACGATACATAGCAGATATGAAATGGGAAGATATATCGGATAAATTATGTTATTGTTATGTTTATGTTTTAAGTCTGCATAGGGAAGCGCTGAGATATATTTTTAATTAAAAACAATTATTATGTAAGGTGATTAAATGAAAAAAGAAGAATTAGACGATATTTTAAATTCATACATATTTTTAAAAAAAGAAATCAAAGAAATGCAGAAAACATTAGACGAAGAAATATGCACATTAAAACAAGCAGATATATCC
>CAKTDK010000329.1 GCA_934541205.1 uncultured Eubacteriales bacterium | reverse complement strand
GACCAAATTGATTATATCATATATTTCCCCCTATGTAAACGTTTAATTATATGATAAATTCCCATCCACCTTCCCCGAACGGGGAAGGTAAGTAATAAAGTATGGGCGAACATTGTTCGCCTGCTTGCGAGAGTTTAAAATCGTAACAAAAAAACACCGCGATTAGCGGTGTTTAAAGTGGAATGTGGCAACGACCTATCCTCCCGGCAGGAGAGCCGAACGGATAGAGAAAATCGGCGGCAAACGGAAGAGATTTCGCATTACGCAAATAAATACGCCCGAAGGCATACTCTATGTATTCCGAGGGCGTTTTATGTGGCAGAATGCGGAAGATATTTCGCTTGACGTCGGTTTTATCCGTCCGTTCGGCGACTATACCCTGCAAGTACTTTCGGCGGGTTTGTCGCCCCTTCTCCAATAGAAAAAGCTTTTTGTCCTCTTTCGTCTTTTGCCCGCGCAAGCGGGTAAAATCGGGACTTTGTCAAGTATTTAAACGGATAAGTTTGAAAAAATATAGGGATTATTCAATCTTTCTTCAAACTCATTTGGGGTTAGATAATTAATAGATGAATGAATGCGTTTTGTATTGTAAAAGCATTCAATATATCGATATACACAACTATACGCTTCTATGTAGTTTAAAAGCGTTTCGCGATAAATGTATTCTTTCTTTAATGAAGCGTGGAAGGATTCTTGTGCTGCGTTTTCATCACAAGAATGATCGAGCGACGTGTAACTTGCAATAATTCTTTTTTTTGCTAAATACGCCCGATAATCATTTGAACGCATTTGCGCTCCCTTGTCAGAATGTATAATCAGCCCCGGCTTTGGCTTTCTTATTTCTACAGCGTTTTTTAACACTGCAAGTATATCGGCTGCATTCTGTGTTCTTGAAAGTTTCCATGCAACTACTTTTTTTGAAAACAAATCAACGAATGAAATCAAATAAACAAAACCTTCTTTTTTCGTTTTTATGTATGTGATATCCGTTGTCCAAACTTGATTTATTCTTGTTAATTTAAGACCTTTTATAAGATTGGCTATTTGACCTCGCTCTTCTAGCGACATTGTGCTTTTTCTTGGTTTAAATTGTTCGGAAACAGCACTTTTTATGCCCAATATGCGCATTGCTCGCGAAACGGTTGAAACCGAACAAGCGATTTTTAGTTTTTGAAGTTCCGCGGCTATTTTCGGTGCGCCGTATATTCCATCATATATGGCATATGTTTTTATGATTTGACGATAAAATGCCATCTTTTCAGCATTTAAATCTTTCCCTTTGCGCTTCCAATGCGAATAAGAAGAGCGATTGATTCCGAATAATTTACATAGATAATAAGCTGAATAACTTACCGATAATGTATCTACTGCTTCGTATATACTTATACGTCCTTTGATAGCAGAATTAGCGTTTTTTTTAGCACTTCGTTGCTTTGGCGTAACATTTGATTTTCTTTTTCAAGCTTCGCGATACGTTCGGCATCTGAAAGTTTAGCTGTGTTGAACACATTTTTGTTTTTGTTGTATTTAGTCACCCAATTTTCAACCGTTTTTACAGGAATATTGTATTCCTGTGCCGTTTTAGAGGTGGATTTACCAAGTTCACAAATTTGATAAACAACACATGCTTTTAACTCTTTTGAGTATTTTTGTTCCATATTTACGCCTCCGACCAAATTGATTATATCATATATTTCCCCCTATGTAAACGTTTAATTATATGATAAATTCCCATCCACCTTCCCCG
>CAKTDK010000328.1 GCA_934541205.1 uncultured Eubacteriales bacterium | reverse complement strand
TATAATGAAATTGCAAGACTTGAAGATGAAATTCTTAAATTGTCGGTTGAAAAAAATTATGTTTTGAGTGAATATGAAAAAAATATTGCGTGGATAGCGGCATTTACTCAAATGGGCGAGCTAAAGGAGCTTAACCGGACAGTATTGGCAAGGCTTGTTGACAGGATATATGTGTATGAGGATAAGAGAATAGTAATTCGGTTTAATTATCAGGATAAGTATGAGGAACTGTTGAAATTTGAGCAAAAACTAAATAAGGAGGCTGTGTGATTATGGCAAGGAAAAGCAAACGAATGATTGCTGCTGAACAAGCAGCCCCTTTAACCGGTAATATTTATAATGTTGCAGTATATATAAGGCTATCTGTTGAAGATAAGTATTATAAAAACGGAACGGATTCGCTATCCACTCAAGAGAAAATGGCACTTGAATATCTGAAGGACAAAGCCGATATGAAACTGTATAAGGTTTATTCGGATAACGGAGAAACTGGCTCAAATTTTGAACGGCAAGGCTTTCAGGATATGATGTATGATATTTATAACGGGAAGGTAAATTGTATTATAGTAAAGGATTTATCACGCTTTGGACGGGAATATATAGAAATGGGTGATTATCTTGAAAAAATCTTTCCGCTTATAGGTGTAAGGTTTATTGCAATAAATGATCATTATGATAATAATGTGACATCGTTTGATATTTCCGTTCCGATAAAAAATATCATAAATACATTGTATGCAAAGGATTTGTCAAAAAAATCGGCGGCAGCACTCAGAATAAAACAGCAAAGCGGAGATTTTATCGGTTCATATGCAGCTTACGGATATATGAAATCAAAGGAAGATAAGCATAAAATCGTGGTTGATGAAGAAACCGCACCTGTTGTTAAAATGATATTTGAGTGGAAAGCACAGGGGTTCAGTTATGTTTCAATAGGCAGAAAATTGTATGATATGGGTATTATGCCACCCTGCCGATACAGGTACGATAAAGGGATTTTAAAGGATAAAAAATATGCAGATATGGTGTTTTGGAAAAGTTATACCATAAAAACAATTCTACAAAATGAAGTATACATTGGTAATATGGTACAAGGAAGAAGAAAATCAAGATTCTTTGATGGCATGGATGAAATCAAGATTGATAAAAAAGACTGGATTATTGTAAAAAACACGCATGATGCGATTATATCACAAGAGCTTTTTGATGCAGTTCAGAAACAAATGAATGAAACAAGAGAAAAATACTATAAAAATCTCGGCAAATATGATAAGGTAAGCAATAAGGAAAATATTTTTAAAACAAAGATTGTGTGCGGTGATTGCGGAACACCTTTAACAAGATATAAGAGCGTGAAATCTGAAAATAAAAATAAAGTGCATTATTCTTACATTTGTCCGCATCATGCTATATATCCAGCGCAATGCAATTTTCATTCAATTTCTGAAAAGGATTTAAAGAGGATTGTCGCGGAGTCGATAAAAATGCAGATGTCATATCTGTCCGATATGGAGATGATGTTTTTAAATATTGCAAGCAGCAAGGAAGTTAAGAAGAAACAAGCAAATTTAACAAGAGCTATAAGTGACAGCCTCGCAAACATTTCATACATCAGAACAAGCCGTATCCGTATTACTGCTGATTTAGCAAAAGGGCTGATTTGTGATGAAGAATTTAACATAATCAAAGATGAATTTGATGAACAGCTTCGTGCGGAAACAGAGAAGATTGACGGAATAAGGAAAAAGC
>CAKTDK010000327.1 GCA_934541205.1 uncultured Eubacteriales bacterium | reverse complement strand
CTCCAAAACTGCTTGAGCTGTTGTAGCAGATCCTGCAAAAAAATCTAATATAATTGAATCTTTTTTTGTGGCGATTCTAATTAATTCTTTAATTAATTTGGTAGGTTTTGGGGTATCAAAAATATCTCTACTGCCAAAAATATCAAGTAATTCATCTTTTGCTGTTGAGGAAGTTCCTACTCCTCTTAGAATTGTTTCCATATAGTATTCTTTTTCTTCATTTTCAAAAGTTTTTAGCCTAGGTACTCCATCCCCATTTCGTGGATAAGAAATTCTGTTATCTGCATCTAATTTTGCAAATTCTTCTTTTGAAACATACCATTGTCGGGTATATTTTCTTCCTGATGGCGTAACTATAGTATAATAGTTTTCAGATGTTTTATTTTCATTTTTGTGTCCTTCTTCAAATGATATAATACCTGATGACCACGGTCCTCTAGGATCATTATCAGGATTACTTTGCTTGTTCTTCCAATCAGGTAATTTCATCATTTTATTAAAAATCGTATTTTCTTTATCCTTATAGCAAACAATTATAGCTTCATGAATATTTTTAAATCTATTAATTATTTTTGCATTTGTATTTCTATCAACCTTAGCATCAGTTTTTTGCCAAATTAAGTAATCAACATTATCTATTCCGAAAAATTTCCTGTGCCAACATCATTAATTGTGCTATTTCATGTTCATCAATACTTATAAATATTGTTCCTGTGCTAGATAATAGTCTATAGGCAATTTCTAGTCTTCTAAACATAAAAGAAAGCCATTTGCTATGTCTATATGAATCTTCCTTTCCAACATAACTGTCATTATATATAAAATCTTGATTTCCTGTATTATATGGTGGATCTATGTATATACAATCAATTTTTCCTCTTTGTGTTTTTTCTATCAAATATAAACTATGTAAGTTATCTCCTTCAATTAAAAAATTGTATTGAGATAATGTATCTTTATTAATTTTCTTTTCCAAAATTTCTGAAAATATCGGAATATTCTTTTCTAATTCAATATCTACTCGTTCTTGATATCTTTCCCACACTAATCCATATTTCGTACTATTAATTTGATTCATTATTTCATTTATTGCTTTTATAGATTTATCATCATTATTATTTTTCTTTAAGTGTTCTAAAAATTCAATCATTTCATTTCTCTTTATTTTTGATAAATTTGTTGCTTCCATAACTATGTGTCCTCCTCTAATTTATTTTTTAATATTAATTTTCTAATCTCATCTTTTGCATCTTCATTTTTTATACTATATTCTTCATTATCTGCAGGAATCTTTTGCTTTTATGGTTTTCTGAAACTAAATCATGCAATTCGATATGTTGCTATTATATCAATTGTTAATTAAAATTACAATATTTTTTAATAAAACAAAAAAAATCAAGGAACGTTCAATTCCTTGACAATTTGGGTTTTGTTGGTAATTCTTAATCTAACCACCTTCACTTTATGAGTCATAAGTATAAACTTCGAAAAAATAGTCCTTCTTTAAATATTTTGTAATATCTTTTTTATATTTGAATATATACAAATGATTGTGGTGCTGCCTTTATTCCATAGCTAGAAAGTTCTTTTGGACTGTCATATTTTTTTATATTTGTTAACTTATATGCTATCGCTTTACTTCTGCCTTTAAAATATTTTTGATAAAAATTCAAATTTATGCCTGAGTATTTTTTAGTTTTCTCCCATATACGATCCGGTGAATCCTCTAATATTTTTTCTACTTTTGCTTCAC
>CAKTDK010000326.1 GCA_934541205.1 uncultured Eubacteriales bacterium | reverse complement strand
ATATGTATGATGACCTTTTGGCACACAAATATATCGCAAAAAAAAGCAGAAAAAGAAATTACAAAAAGAGCAGTAAGGTTATATTCATGAATACACCTTACTCTCTATATAATGCAAGAGTATCAGATCTTGAGCAATTGCTACTCGTACATAGAGACAAAGAAAGTGGAATGAGAGAAAATATTCTTTTCCTTTATAGATACTTTACTTTATGTATTTGCAATGATAAGCAAGACAGTCTTACTGCAACTTTACAGTTAAATAGCAGGCTGAAACATCCATTAAATGAAAAGGAAGTAATAAAAGCAACATCAAGCGCAGAGAAATATTATGATGCAGATAAATCATTCCAGATATCTAATGCTAAATTGATTGAGTTTTTAAATATAAATTCAGCTGAAATGAAAGATTTGAAAAGTATTATTTCTCATACTGTAAAAATGCAGCGTAAAGCCATAAGGGACAGGAAGGCATATTTAAATAAGCTTGCTGAAAAAGGCGAACATACTAAGGAATATAAAATAAAAAGACGTTTAAAGGCATTATATGAGCTTTTAGAGCAAGGATTAACACAAAAAGAAATATGCAAGAAACTTGAAATATCTAGATCTACTTTTTATACAGATAAAAAGGAATTGGCTAATTATACATATAAAATGTTATGTGAATTAACTGAAGATAATATAATAGACTCAACTGTTGCGTCTGTGGATAATATGTGCATAAATGAGGATAAAAACGTCAGTCCAGAAAATTCCGCTCGTGTATTAAGAGAGGACGTAGTCCTTATTGCTCATTCGCATAAAAGACAGAAAGATATATTCTCTAATTGTCTTATATCTTCTACACTTGCTGATATTGAGTGTGATGTTGGTGTTGTTTATCCTGAATATCCTGAATATGATCTGGCTTATTTGCTTAATTCTAGTTGATTTGCTTTAGTACTACTTAGCTTTTTTATGTATTCTTAATTAGAATTGGGTTAATAACATGTATGATATGTGGTAAAGGTATTAGAGAAAGAGTGAAAGTATAGGGATTGTGTTTATGATTTGAGATGAATATAACAACGAAACTAGATGAAACTAGATGAAACTTTCTGCCATAAGACAACCTTCTGCCAATTTGGCACAAAGTTATTGTTTGGCAGAAGTTTACTGAAGCCTATTTTATGTTTTTAATGATATTAAAAAATTCATTAACAGTTCTTCTGAGTGGAGGTGGAAGCATTAAATAGTCATAGATTATTTTTTTGGAATCTTCATCAAGTTCATATGCTTTACATAGTACATCTAAAATATTTTCTATCATTGGGTTTAAAAATTTTTGACTTAAAAAAATAGGTTCTTTACCATTAAGTAGATATTCGGGATTTATATTGTATTTATAAGAGATTTGGTTAAGAACATTTTTAGAAGGTATACGTTCGTTTTTTTCGTATGCAGATATTGCTGATTGGGATATGTTTAATCCTGATGCAAATTCTGTTTGAGATAAGGATAGGTTTTTACGTACATTTTTTATTCTTTTACCAATATTTTCTTGCATACACTTTACCTCCCATTATACCTTATTCCTCCATTTTTTAAGTATATTAAATTTACAAAGCAAAGTAAAGAATTTTATAATAATTATTATATCAGCAAAAAAATGACTGAAATAATGTCCAAAATATTTACAGATAATTTATATATGAATATTATAATATAGTAAAGGTAAAATTGACAAGTTCAAGCAGTTATCCTCCATTATTT
>CAKTDK010000325.1 GCA_934541205.1 uncultured Eubacteriales bacterium | reverse complement strand
CAATAAATTTTATTGAATAAATAAAGCTATAATGATATTATAAAATATATGGATTAATTAGGAGATGATTTTTTTGCGAGTTTTATTTTTTGTACTTAATAAAACCGAAAAGCTTGACGATGTTTTAACGGAATTTGCCCATAACGGAATAGGCGGTGCCACAATTCTTTCAAGCACTGGAATGGCAAGAGTATTATCGTCACATACAGATGACGACGATATCCCTTTTTTAGGCTCTGTAAGAGCTTTTTTAAATCCTGACAGAAAAAAAAGCAATACTGTTTTTGCTGTTTTAAATGATGAGCAGGTTAATACTGCAATTGAAGTTATTGAAAAAACTGTAGGAAATTTAAATCACAAGGATACCGGAATAGTTTTCACCTTTCCTGTTGATTTCGTAAAGGGGCTACCTCAAAGTGAATAACACCATAATTTTTACCGTTGCAATTATATGTATTTCTGGTCTTATTTTCGGACGTCTTGCAAAATTTATAAAACTTCCAAATGTAACAGGTTATTTAATAGCTGGTCTTATATTGGGTCCCTGCGTTTTTAATATTATTCATGCCGATATAGTTGAAGAATTTTCTTTAATATCGGATATAGCTCTGGCATTTATTGCTTTTTCTGTAGGCAGCGAATTTAAAATGAGTTATTTTAAAAAAGTAGGTATTTCTCCTATAATTATCGCTATAACCGAATCTGTAGGAGCAATAATCTTAGTCACCGGAACTTTATTGATATTTGGATTTGATGTAAAGCTTTCCATACTTTTGGGAGCAATTGCTGCAGCTACCGCTCCGGCTCAAACCATTATGGTTATACAGCAATATAAAGCAAAAGGTTCTTTAACCTCAATGCTTTTAAGCGTTGTAGCACTTGACGATGCGGTCGCGCTTATAGGATTTGGTTTTGCTGTTGCAATTGTAAATTCTATCGGAGCTTCAAATTCATTTTCTGTTCTTTCTGTTTTAAAGCCTTTTTACGAAGTTATCTGTTCATTTGTTCTTGGAATTATAATCGGAATATTAATGATAATCTTTTTCAGATGGTTTAAAAAACATACAAACCGTCTATGCGTAATCGTAGGGTTTCTTCTTCTTTCTACATATCTTTCAAATTTAATCGGTGCTTCTCCTCTTTTAACCTGTATGGCTGTAGGAGCAACTGTTGTAAATCTTTTCGACGATATAGATGATGTAATGAAAGTTACAGACGGATTTACTTCCCCGATTTTTATGATTTTCTTTGTAATTTCAGGCGCCGGATTTGATTTAGGAGCATTAAAATCAATAGGAATTATAGGGATTATTTATGTTATAATGAGAGTAGCCGGAAAATGTCTTGGTTCTTGGTTTGGTGCAGCTGTTACAAAACAGGATTCAAAAATCAAAAAATATTTAGGTCCTACTCTTATGCCTCAAGCGGGAGTTGCGCTTGGACTTTTAGTTGTAGCAGGTAATCTTGTTCCTCAATTTGCGCCTCAGCTTAAAACAATTATTTTATGTTCAACCTTTATTTATTCAATTATAGGACCTGTAGCAGCAAAAGTTGCCTTAGTAAAATCCGGTGAAATTGTTTTGGAAAACAATAAATCCGTAAAAAAATAATCGCTTAAAAAAAATCAGCTATTAAAATAAATAGCTGATTTTTTTATTATAATATAATACAAATAAGTCCGCCGCTGCCCTCATTTTTAATTCTTGTAAGAGTTTCTCTAAGCTTATCTCTTGCGTCAAGAGGCATTTTGTTAAGCTTGTTAT
>CAKTDK010000324.1 GCA_934541205.1 uncultured Eubacteriales bacterium | reverse complement strand
GGTTGCAAAAGATTTTAAAAATATATATCCAAAATATTTTGAAAAACCAATGTATGAATCCGGCAATATAGATTTATTTACAGCAATGATTTTTATAAATCACTTTTCACATTCTTCTTATAACAGCGCTTTAGCAGGAAGAAATTCAGCAACAGCTTCTGGCGGAGGCGGTTTTTCCTCTATCGGCGGAGGCGGAGGCTTCTCAGGAGGAGGTAGCGGCGGAGGCGGAAGATAATAAAAAAACAGTTCAATATTATAAATAAAACAAACCAATGAAGAAAATATTTTCTTCATTGGTTTGTTTTTATAAAAAGTAAATTTTAATACCAACTAGGAGGATTTTGATTTCTCATAATTCCCCAGATAGAAAAGCATACAATAAATGCGAAAAGAAAAATAAAGAAAATTGCTTTTAAAGCTTTTGAATATTTCGAATTTCTGAAAATATATAAAAAAATAAAAATTAAAACCGCTAAATAAAAAATTATTATACTTAAAATATCCATTTTCTTCTCCTATAATTTCGGAATAATTATATCTATAAGATAACCCGACGGGGATACAAGATGTTTTCCAGAGATTTTATTATATAAAATCCAAATAATATCCGTAAGTAAAAATACCGTTAAAGCAGGAATTAATGTAAACGTCATAACTATATTAAAATCCGCCGCCTTTTGAAAATTAAAATGAAAAAAATTAGAAAACGCCCGTGTTGTTCCGCATCCGGGACAAATTATTTTTGCAATATTATAATATATACACAAGCTTCCTCCTTCTACTATTTCACAAGGAATAACCATAAAAACAGCTATTATTAAAAATAATATAATAATTCTGAAAACAGGATTTCTTAAAGAAAATTTTTTCATTTTTACTCTCCGCAATAAAATTTATCTAACTTATAGTTTAAATGAAAATCTTATTAAATTCAATCCTTATTTTGTTAACAAAAAGATACCATTAATTTAACATTTTTTTATTTTTGTGTTGAAAAAATATTAAAATGTGTTACAATATTTTTATATTTGGACGGTGATTTTTTTGGATATAAATAAACTTACAAATTTACAAATATATAATTTACAAAAAATAAAATGTATTATCTTAGATGCAACAGATTTTAACTACATAATTGATGAATGGGATTCTTTTTTTGATATTATGGATAAAAATATGATAAATTTTTATATTTATACAAATAACTCTTCAATAGGAAAAAATTCAATTATACAAAGTTTAAAAAACAAAGGAATTTTTTGTCCAAAAAGCAATCTGATTACAATCTCTGAAATTGCGACTGAATTTTTAATCAGTCATTTCTCCGATAGTAAAATAAATATTTTAGGAACTGATGACTTCATTTCAGATTTTTCATATTTTAATCTTAATATATGTACCGAAAAAAGCAACCTTGTTTTAATTTCAGATGATACGAGCCTTAATTTTAAAAAATTGAAAACCGCCTGTAACAATATTAAAAACGGTGCTGCTTTTTACGGTACCAATAAAGAAACTGTTTCTTATTATAACGGATTTTCCCCTGCCTGCGGAAGTATTTGTTCTCTTATAGAAATATCAACAGAGATATTTCCAAAATTTATTGGACTACCTTCTGATATCGGTTTTAATTTTATTATTGAAAAAACAGGATATTCGGAAGATGAAATCTGTTTTATCAGCAACAACTCAAACTTTTTTAATATAAAATGTTCTAATTCTTTTTTAATAAACAACAACGAAAAAATAGGATTTAAAAGTATT
>CAKTDK010000323.1 GCA_934541205.1 uncultured Eubacteriales bacterium | reverse complement strand
TCCCCAGCTTCTTCTTTGCTTATTTCTACATTTGTTAATAATTGTTGCATTTTATATTCTAATGCCTTTTGTTTATGTGCTATTGAATGACTTTTCTTACTTAACCCTAGATTTTCTTCTTCTACTTGTTTTAGTTCACTTTTCGTTTTTTCTAGCTCTTCTTTTGTTTCATTTAGATCTTGTATTAGCAATTTTTGTTTGTAGTATATTTGTATTGATTTTTTTATTGCAATAAACATTATAATTGCTGAAACTGCAACGCCAACAGTCAAATCTCTAGCTAATGCAATTTCTGAGTTAACTAATATTATTGTTGCTAATAATATTTCAACACTCATATTCAAAATAAATATATCCATATATTCGTTTTTTACATCTTCTTTTAAAAATGTAATTCCATATTTAAACTTCTTTATATTGAAAAGAGCATTCAGTATTATTGCATGACAAAAAACTATAAAAGTCAAATTCACATAATTATTGTTTGATTTTATAACAATATCAAAAGCCAAACTTATAAGAACTGAAACTAAAGATATAATGTAATTAATACCTAATGAAATGATTGTTGTTAATATTTTATTGGGCGAAAACACTATACTTACAATTACCGACAAACATATCATACTTACTAAATAACTTATCTTATATCTGAGTAATACACATATAATAGAAACTATTATAGCCAAAATAATTTTGCACAACATTTTTATCATTGCAGCGGTATATGATGAATTCTCCAAGTTTTCCGTTATTACCGGTTTTCTGCTTCTTCTTGTCAATTACGTGGTATTTGAAATCTATGACTGGATGAGCCGGGAGGCAATGGTCAGGGAACAGAACCGCCTTTACGGACAGCAGTTGGAACTGTGCAGTCGGCAGGCAGAGGAGCGGGAAAGCCTTTACCTTGAGATAAGACGTCTCCGCCATGACATGAAAAACTATCTTTCAGGTCTTCTGGGTGCAGTGCAGACCGGGGAAAAGAAGGAAGCGGAAATGCTCATACAGGGAATGCTCAATGACGGAATCGATAACAGAACCTCGGAAGTATCCCGAAGCGGTAACATTGTGGTGGATTCCCTGGTAAATCATAAATATGCCCTTGCGGTAAGAGATGGTATAAAGTTTGAAGCGAATGTATTTATTCCGGTATCCCTTCCGTTCCAGAGTGGTCATCTGGCGGTCATCCTTGGGAACCTGCTTGAAAATGCATTGGAAGCCTGTCGGGAAGTACCGGAAGGACAGCGGTACATAAGCCTTGACATATCCTATGTGAAAGAAATGCTTCAAATCTGTATACGCAACAGTTATCATGGAACACCGAGAAAAGACAGTTCCGGCAGATATATGACTACCAAAAAAGATGCCCTGCATCACGGCATCGGGCTGTCGTCCGTGGAACAGGCGGTATCCTGCTATCATGGAGAACTGGCTGCTGAAGAAACGGGCATCGAGTTCAGGGTATCGGTAGTAATGTATGCCTCTGATAGGGAAAAGTGACATATACACTCCTTTTTTCAACCTTTTCCTTAAGTTTTATATTTACTCAATCTACAATAGGATTTTAATATAAAGGAGACTTCTAACATGGAATACTTATCACACAGACTAACTGATTACATTTAAAGAAAAGAAATTATAAAACAAGATTCCTATGATATCTATCAGTATGGGTTCCAGTGCTTTTTAGAAGTTTCTGTCAGCACCATCTGTAGCATCGTTATTGCATTATTGTTGCAGATGCTCCCAGAATGTCTCTTTTTCTT
>CAKTDK010000322.1 GCA_934541205.1 uncultured Eubacteriales bacterium | reverse complement strand
TCCGCCATTGCCGGTTGTAATTTGGGTTACAGCCGGTTCTTTGTTTTTTAAACATTTATTTTTACTGCTTCCATCATTGCATTTGCCGACATAATTTTTGAATTATAGTCTAAATGCGAGTATATATTCGCAGTAGTTGCAAAATCGCTGTGCCCCAACCATTCCTGTATTTGTTTCATTGATACCCCGTTTTTTAATAATAACGAGGCGCAGGTATGTCTTAAATCATGAAAACGGATTTTACGCAAACCGTTTCTTTTCAAAAGAGCAGGAAAAGCATTTGTTATATAATCAGGCATAATAAGATTTCCCAACTCATCAACACAAACGTAATCAGTATAATTCTTATTATAAGATTTTTTAAATTTCATTCTATATGATTCCTGCTGCTCTTTAAGTACTGCGAGCTTTTCTTTAACAGGTGCTACCAACGGTAATGTTCTGAGACTGGACTTTGTTTTTGCTCTATCCTCTGCTATAATATGTCTTTCACCATCAATAGTTGTTACAGTTATTGTGTGATTGATTGTTATTGTATTTTCGTCAAAATCAATCATTTTCCATCGTAGTCCAACTATTTCACTTCGTCGGAAACCATAAAAGGCACCAAGCAAAATCGGTATTTCAAGATATGTACCTTTTGCAGCCTCAAACAATTTATCAATTTCATCTACATTGTAAAAGTTACCTATAAAGGCATTCTTCTTAGGCTTTTCAACTTTAAATATAGGATTAACCTCTATATAATCCATTTTTACAGCATAAGTAAGTGCCTTTCTTATGTTTGCATGATATTTCTGCACAGAATTTGCTTTTACAAACTTTAATCGTTCCGAATAAAATTTTTGTATATCAGCAGGTTGCAAATTGCCTAACGTTATTCCCTTTTCTCTGAAATATGGCGCAATAATTCGTTTCACATTCATATTGTATCCGGAAAAAGTATTAAGCGTAACGCCGGGTTTAATTACATTCAGCCAGTATATCATATAGTCAGCAAAAAGCATATCCTTCATTTTATTTGTATTCACTGTATCTGCCTCATCAGTTTCATTTGCATTTACAGGAACCGTAAATGTTCTTCTGCTTTCTGCCAAAAATGCCTCCGCTTTCTTTTTGTTTCCCTTAACAGGAAGTTTGGTTGATATCCATTTGGATTTACGCTTGCCATTTGCATCTTTGTAATTTAATACAACATAATAATAACCCTTCTTCTCTTGCAGGTGTCCAGCTACTTGTTGCATATCAATTCCTCCATTTCAGCTAAATTAACACCTCATATCAACATAGATATATTATATCGCTTTGAGATGTAAAAATCAAGTTTATTAATTACCCATTAAATATCTTATAAAATCAATTTTTGCAACTTTATATTTTCTTCCTACCCTAATGTGTGAAATCATATTTCTGCTCATAAGATTATAAACCGTTTTTCTGCTGATTTTTAAAATTTCGCATATATGACACACATCTAATACATCAGGATATTCCATTAACATTATTTTGTATGCTTGCCTGGTCGATATGCTCTTATTTTTCGTTTCCACATCAAATCATCTCTTTTCGTTTTGTTTTAATTTATAATGCGCCTTTTTATCGACCACAGGCATCGGTCGCATAGCATTTCAGCTCTCCCGGGTTCTCCGCAAGTTGCGTACACAAGTATCTATTACTGACTGTATGTGTCATCGCATCCCGAATTGCCTGATATCGGTTTATAGTCCGGGTTTAATCGCTCTTGTTCTTTTGACAGTCATGGCGTA
>CAKTDK010000321.1 GCA_934541205.1 uncultured Eubacteriales bacterium | reverse complement strand
TTTCTGTATCCTTCGGGATGAGCCATTGCAAAATTTGCCTCTATATTTTCATTTACAGTGTTTCCTTTTACATGACCAATAACAGTCACCGGAATACCCGATAAATATGCAATTCCCGTAATAATCGCTTTATCATCTCCAAAACATCTATCCCCGTGAAGTTCTGTAAAATCATCAAATATATAATTAATATAGGTTTTTATATTGGGACGTTCTTTATGCCTTGCCAAATCAAATATAGTGAGGGTATCGTTTCTTTTCACTATTTATCCCTCCTGTGAAATTTTATCAAATCTGATAAAAGCTTTTTCATATCGCGTCTGTCAACAATTTTATCTGCAAAACCGTGTTCAAGCTGAAATTCCGAAGTCTGAAAATCTTTCGGAAGTTCCTGTTTTATAGTGTCTTCTATTACTCTTCTTCCAGCAAAACCTACAATAGCCCCCGGTTCTGCAAGGATAATATCTCCCTCCATTGCAAAGCTTGCCGTAACGCCTCCCGTTGTAGGATCTGTAAGCACAGTTATATATAAAAGTCCCTCTTTAGAATGTTTATAAACCGCTCCGCTGACCTTTGCCATCTGCATAAGGGAAATTATTCCCTCCTGCATTCTGGCACCTCCGGAAGCTGTAAAAATAATTACCGGTAGTCTAAGTTCTATAGCCTTTTCAAAAAGCCTTGTAAGCTTTTCTCCTACTACGCTGCCCATAGACGCCATCATAAAATTGCTGTCCATAGCCGCTATACAGCATTTTTTTCCGTAAATTTCACCTATACCGGTTAAAACAGCCTCGATTAACCCTGTTTTTTCCTGAGCAATCTGAAGTTTTTCTTCATATCCGTCAAATTTAAGAGGGTTAACAGATTTTAAATTACAAAAAAGTTCTTCAAAACTTCCGTCGTCAACAGTTATATTTATCCTTTCATTTGCAGAAAGTCTTTTATGCTTACCGCACCTGGGGCATACCGAAAGATTATCTTCAAAATCCTTTTTTATAAGAAGACTCTGACAGCTTTCACAGCTTACAACATTGCTGTCTTTAGAAGCATTATTTTTTTTATCCTGTTTTACATTAGGTATGGTTACATATCTTGTTTTATTAAACATTTCTCTTAATGCCACTTTATCACCCCGTAAAATTATTCATCAGAAAGCATTTTCTTTATATCTATATTGTCTAAGAAACAATTATCAAAATTCCCGTCGGTAAAATGCTTATCATTTAAAAGTTTCATCAGAAAATCCGCATTTGAAGTTACATCACCTATTATAAATTCCGAAAGAGCTCTTTTCATTCTTGCAATAGTATGAGGTCTGTCGTTTCCGAAAACTATCAGTTTTGCAATAAGAGAATCATAAAACGGAGGTATCTCATATCCCTGATAAATTGCACAGTCCACACGAACTCCAAGTCCTCCGGGAATATTAAGCTCCTGAATAATTCCGGGAGTAGGCATAAAGTTATTTAAAGGATCTTCCGCATTTATTCTGCATTCCATTGCGTGGCCTTTTATTTTTATATCTTCCTGTTTAAATTTAAGCTTTTCTCCGTTTGCAATTTCTATCTGAGATCTTACAAGATCCACTCCCGTGACAAATTCCGTAACAGGATGTTCTACCTGTATTCTTGTATTCATTTCCATAAAATAAAAGTTTTTATCCTTATCAACAAGAAATTCAACTGTTCCGGCACTGTAATAATTCGCTGCTTTTGCAGCCTTTACTGCGGCTTTTCCCATTTTTTCTCTTATTTCATCATCCAAAAA
>CAKTDK010000320.1 GCA_934541205.1 uncultured Eubacteriales bacterium | reverse complement strand
CAATAGTAGCAGGTGGTTTTGACGTTATATCATAAACGATCCTATTTACATGTTTTACTTCGTTTATTATTCTGTTCGAAACCTTTTCCAAAAGATCATAATCAAGTCTTGCCCAATCCGCAGTCATAAAATCAGTTGTTGTAACAGCTCTCAAAGCCAAAGTATAATCATAAGTTCTTTCATCGCCCATTACACCCACGCTTTTCATATCGGTTATAACTGCAAAATATTGATTTACTTCTCTTTCTTTTCCGGAATTAAATATTTCATCTCTAAATATTTTATCTGCATCTTTTAATATTTCAAGCTTTTCTTCTGTTATTTCTCCTATAACTCTTATTGCAAGACCCGGTCCCGGAAATGGCTGACGCCATACAAGATAATCAGGAAGTCCAAGTTCAGTTCCAAGTTTTCTAACTTCATCCTTAAATAATAATCTCAAAGGCTCGATTATTTCTTTAAAGTCCACATAATCAGGAAGTCCTCCTACGTTATGATGACTTTTTATCACAGCTGCATCACCCGCTCCTGATTCAATAACATCAGGATAAATAGTTCCCTGAACCAAAAAATCCACTTTGCCGATTTTTTTAGCTTCTGCTTCAAAAACCCTTATAAATTCTTCACCTATAATTTTTCTTTTTTGTTCCGGTTCAGTAATTCCTTTTAATTTTGACAAAAATCTTTCATTTGCATCAACCAGTACAAAATTCATATTTCCGTCTTTTCCGAATATTTCTTCTACTTCATCACCTTCATTTTTTCTTAAAAGGCCATGATCAACAAAAATACAAGTAAGTTGTTTTCCCACTGCTTTTTGCAAAAGTGCTGCGGCAACAGAACTATCAACTCCTCCGGATAAAGCAAGTAAAACTTTTTTATCTCCTACTTTTTCTCTTATTGAGGAAATAGTATTTTTTGCATACTCGCTCATTTCCCAATCTCCGATGCATCTGCAAACATTAAATAAAAAATTTTCAAGTATGTTTATTCCCTGTTTTGTATGATTTACTTCCGGATGAAATTGCACAGCATATAATTTCTTCTCTTTGTTTTCCATAGCTGCACACGGACAGCTGTCAGTATAAGCCGTTATATCAAATCCGTTTGGAACTTCGCTTACAAAATTTGTATGACTCATCCAGCAAATATTAGTTTTATTTATATTTTCAAAAAGTACACTGTTTTTATAATTAATCTCTGTTTTCCCGTATTCTCTTTTATCAGCAGAAGATACCTCTCCGCCCATTTGTTCTCCCATAAGCTGCATTCCGTAACAAATTCCAAGAACAGGTACTCCCAAATCATAAATCTGTCTGTCACATTTAGGCGCATCTTTTTCAAAAGTACTTGCAGGACCACCGGTAAAAATTATTCCCGACGGATTAAATTCTTTTATTTCATCGATTGAAATATTATATGGTTTTACTTCGCAATAAACCTTACATTCACGAACTCTTCTTGCAATTAGCTGATTATATTGTCCGCCGAAATCCAACACTAAAATTTTCTGATGATTCATTATTTATCCTCATTTCTGTCTATTACTCTGAAATCTTTGGTTATTTCTATTATTTTATCATTTTTTCTGTCAAAAAGAAATACTCTATTTCTATCAAAATTAAACATATGTATATCTGTAAATTTAGCAATATTTTTTGTTTTTTCATTTTCTGCCCAAGGTATAAATTTTTTAATATTGCTATTATCGTTTAAAAATTCATATATACATTCTTTATAATTAGACGGATATTCATATTCAAAAATCT
>CAKTDK010000319.1 GCA_934541205.1 uncultured Eubacteriales bacterium | reverse complement strand
GATGTAATCGGAACAAAAGACGAATGGGCAAACGATTACATAGAAAAGATGGTGGAGAAGAAAATCTTAGACGGAGTTGGAGGAGGAAAGTTTGAGCCGGAAGGACTTTTGACAAGAGAACAGTTTGCAAAAGTATTGGTAGCGGCAGTTCCTCAGGAAGACAAAGGAATAACAGCAGAATTTGATGATGTAGTACCTGGCCAGTGGTATGAAGAATATATCAAAAAAGCGGTAGCATCAGGAATAGTGAAAGGCAAGGGAGACGGAAAGTTCGGAGTCGGAGAAAACATAAAAAGATGCGATATGGCTTTGGGAATAGCGAGACTTGATAAAACCGATGAAGAATTAAAAGCATATGAAGACAAGATACCTGACAGTGTAGGAGATAAGGACACGATACCGGAATACGCAAAAGGAGCAATGGGATATTGCTACGAAAAGGGAATCTTCAGCGGAGATGAGAATGGAAACTTTAATCCATTTGAGAATACAACAAGAGCGCAGATAGCGAAAGTAATCTGTGTATATGTAGAAGGATTAGAAGAAGAACCTACAGACGAGCCTACAAAAGAACTAACTTCAGAACCTACAGATGAACCGACGAAGGAACCTACAGGCGAAGATCCGACTAAAGAGTTTAATCCTCTTGCAACCGGAGATTTTATTCAACCAGGTTTATCAGCAAATTGGACACTTGAGCAATGGAAGCAGCATTTTTCTGATTTATCAGAAGTAGGAATCGACACCTTTATAGTTCAGTGGTCTGTTGTTACGGAAAATGGGAAAATAAGTGAAGTTTATTATGAGGCAAGTCTTGAAGAGTATGAGAAAAATCCAAAATATAATCAAACGGGAAATCAGCGCAATATGCTTAAATATTGTCTTCAAGCTGCCGAAGAATATGGTATAGAGGTTTTTGTCGGACTTAATAATTCGACAGAATGGTTTCAAAAAAAAGTAAGTGACCGTGAATGGTATGTATACGAAGCACAGATAGGAAACGCAATTGCAAAAGAGATATATGATTTATATAAAGAAAAATATCCCAATGCACTTCATGGATTTTATTGGGTTAATGAAATGGACAATATTTGGACAACTAATGATGTTCCAAAATATGCTGAAATGATGAATATAAATCTTGATTATCTGACGGCCCTTGATCCTTCAATGCCGTTTATGCTGTCACCATATCTTACAACTTCAACAGGGGCTTTGAGAACAGGATATCTTCTTGAAAAGCTTTTTGCTTCTGTAAGGTTTAGAGAAGGAGACATTTATGCAAGTCAGGATTCAGTAGGAGCCGGAGGAATTCCGATAAGTATGCTGGATGCTTATTATTCTGCTATAAAAGAAGCAGTAGATACAAAACCCGGACTTTTATTCTGGGCTAATAATGAATGTTTTGATACAGGATACAGAACTGCGCCTTTGGACAGATTTGTTGAACAAATGAGAATTTCCGATAAATATGTTGATAAACATATTACTTTTTCATATTCTCATTATTATGCGCCTTTGGCAGGTAAAAGCCAGTATCATGAATTATATAAAAATTATTATGAAACAGGAGAAATAATTAATTAAAGGAGAAGAAAATGAAAAAGATTGTATCGATAATACTGATGTTAGCAATGGTGCTTAGTTGTATAAGCGCAGTAACGATAGTATCAGCAAAAGAATCATCATTCACGGATGTAATCGGAACAAAAGACGAATGGGCAAACGATTACATAGAAAAGATGGTGGAGAAGAAAATCTTAGACGGAGT
>CAKTDK010000318.1 GCA_934541205.1 uncultured Eubacteriales bacterium | reverse complement strand
AGATATATCTTATCTTGGTATATGGACTGAACTTTCTGTTTAAGAAAATGGAAAGGAGATTTGCAAAAAGTGATAGAGGTTAAAAATTTATATAAAAGTTTTGTTAAAGACAAAATGGTTTTAAACGGAATTGACTGCACGATAAAAAAAGGCGAAAAGGTTGTAATAATAGGACCTTCCGGAAGCGGAAAAAGCACGCTTTTGCGCTGCATGAATCTTCTTGAAACGCCGACATACGGAGAAGTTTGGATAGACGGCAAACTGCTTACAAAAGTCGATCCGTATTTGCATTTCGATGTAATAGAAAAATCAAACACCTATAAAAAAATATTTTCCGAGAAAAAATGTGCGGATCCCGGTATTCCGGACGATGTTCTTAAAGACGCCGTTATTAAAGAAATAAAAGAGAAAGATTTACTTAACGAAAAGCATGACGGCAAGGAATATAAACAGTTAATTAAAAAAATTTATTCCGATAACTCACAGAATATTGATATTGCAAGAAGAAATGTGGGAATGGTATTTCAGCATTTTAATTTGTTTCCCCATTTCACCATTATGCAGAACATTACTTTTGCGACCGTAAAATTAAAAATTATGAGCAAGGAAGAGGCCGATGAAAAGGCAATGCAGCTTCTCAAAAGGATAGGGCTTGCAGAAAAGGCGCTTGCCTATCCGCAGCAATTATCGGGCGGGCAAAAGCAGCGTGTTGCAATTGTAAGATCGCTTGCCATGAATCCCGAAGTTATGCTTTTTGACGAGCCCACAAGCGCGCTTGACCCTGAGATGGTCGGAGAAGTTCTTGAACTTGTGAAAGAACTTGCAAACGATGGCATGACAATGGTTCTTGTAACTCATGAAATGGGATTTGCAAAAGAGGTTGCAAGCAGGGTGCTGTTTGTCGACGAAGGAAAAATTCTTGAAGAAGGAACACCTGAGGATTTGTTTGAACATCCGCAGAATAAGCGTACCTGCGATTTTCTTTCAAAAGTTTTATAATAGCCGTTGGAGGTAATGATTATGTATTTTCAAAGACTTAAAGAATTAAGAAAAGAACTTGGCATGTCGCAAAGCGAAATCGGAGAGGTACTTGGAATTATGCAGACGGTTTATTCCAGGTATGAAAGAGGAAATATAACATTGCCTGTAGAGCATTTGGTTAAACTTGCTGATTTTTACAGCGTTTCTACCGATTATATTTTGGGTAGAATTAATATAAGAAACTATTAAATAAAAAAATCCATCTTGTTTTAAGATGGATTTTTTATTTTGTCCGGCGTAAAATTTACCTTTTTATAGATTTTATTTCCGGTATATATGCTGAAACTTTGAAATTTTTCAGGCTCTCGGTTTTCATCGAGCATGTCTATATATAATTCGTAACTTTTCATATTTTGGTTTCCGTTTTCATCGAGTCCTGCCGCAAGGTCTTCAAGAACAATATTTTCAAAACATACTCTTATGAATCTGAATTTATACCTTTCATCGGTTTCATAAAAATAATCGGAATATATATTTTTATCCGCGTCTTCAATATAAAGCGAAAATGGAATGTCAAGCGACGGATTTTTTACGATATCCTTATTATACTTAATTGTAAACTGCAACTGATTTGCTCCCTTGATATAGCATAAATTGCTTATCATAAGAAGTTTTCCGTTGTCAATACTCCTGTATTTGTCACTTATGTCGTAATTTCTTACTTCAAAGTTTTCCGTATCTTTAATATAAGCGTCGACGGTCGTTTCATTGAAAATAATTTTGTTTACAATAGAAG
>CAKTDK010000317.1 GCA_934541205.1 uncultured Eubacteriales bacterium | reverse complement strand
ATTTTATATTCATCAGCAACATTATCAAGGTTGAGGATATATTCAAGTGATTTTGTAGTTTCAATTTTTGATAGTGCCAAAGAAATTGAAAGTTGGTTATCTTCATTGCCTGGCGTATTTGCAATTTTATTACACAAATCTGCAAAATTATTTTTTTCTTTTACATCTCCGGAGGTACTAATACGGTCAGCTTCTATCAATAAAGCGTTTCTCATTCTGTCTGAATACTCGCCGTTATACTCGGATATAATCTGTTTTGCAATATTCTCTGCCTCAGTTTTTTCCATTGCGTCTAATCGGAACAATGCGTAATAATTTAACTCATCGTTTGAATCCAATGCCACTTTTTTTATTTCCGCAAGATAATCGTTATTTTGATAACTGCAATATCCTATTATATATGAACGCAATTCACTGTCTATGGTTTTTTTCTCAATCAACTTACTTAATACTGTTTGATCAAGTTTTATTTCTTTTTCTCTGCAAATATCTAATATTGCAATTTTTGCGATGTTGGAATAAAACGAAGATTTAATTATATCACTGCAATATTCAACATCATCAATAGTTATTTTATCATACAATGCAAAAAATAAATCAGGATTTAATTCTTCAATGCTTGTAAAAAACTTCATATCACTTATAAGTTGAGGAACCGATTTATCTGCGAAATACTCTTCGCTTTCTTGACTTTCAGCTTCAAAATTTCTTATTTTTTCAGCATACGCTATTGTTATAATTGAAAATATAATACTTAAAGAAACTATTAAAGATAAAATAGTTATTATAATCTTTTTTTTCATTGTTAATTCACTCCTGTTGTAATTAAAAAATATGAGCTGGAGAGGTTATTCTGGTTTAAATGCAAATAGTTGATTTTTTTGAACGTTTGTTGAACATCAAATCTCCCTCCTTTTTTTCTTATTGTATTTATATTATAGAATAAAATGAGAAAAAATGCAATATAAAACTAAAAAATATATAAATGTAGTAAAAATATTTTTTCTGTTAAAATATTTCATATGATGATAGAAAAACTCGGGGATCGGCAAGGTAGCCGATTCCCGAGTCAGTTTTTTGGTTGTAACTATTTTAATATGAATTATATTGAATGTAATTTTCTTTTATTATAAGCAGCCGTCATTTCTTTTTTTGCCCTTCAGTAATCTTACTGCTGAAAATATTGAATTCGCTGAGCGCCTCTTTATCTCCGGATTCCCGGAGACGGTCGTATTCTATCATCATCGCGTTTTTCATGCGGTCGGAATATGTGCCGTCGTATTCGGAAATAACCTCTTTTGCAATTGTTTGAGCCTGTGTATTGTCTACAAATCTTAATTGATATAAAGCATAGTAACTCAATTCGTCGTTTTTATCTGAAGCAATTTTGATTATCTCCTCGCGGTAATCCTTATCCTGCGCGGCGCAGTAACCTATTATATATGAGCGCAAATCACTGTCTAAACTTTTCTTTGTAATCATCTTACTCATTACAGTTTTATCAAGTTTAATTTCTTTTTCTCTGCAAACGTCGAGCAGCGCAATTTTTGCAAAGTCCGAATACAGCGGGGATTTCATTACTTTTGAGCAGTATTCGGCGTCATCCGCGCTTATTTTATCGCTGAGTGTAAAAACAAGGTCGCCGTTTACATTATCGAAATCTTTAAAATAATTAAGGTCTTTTACAAGCTGATGAACCGATTTATCCGCAAAATACGCGGTGCTTTCGGTCCCCGGCTCAAGTTCTTTAATTTTTTTTGCATGGACAGCCGTTACAGC
>CAKTDK010000316.1 GCA_934541205.1 uncultured Eubacteriales bacterium | reverse complement strand
TAAAACCATATTTTTTAGGAAAATTACTTCAAGGAATATTTGCAGCTTTTTATACTTTTATAATAATTTCTAATTTTAATTATTACAAACTATTGTTATTTTGAAATACAAAATGACATTTGCCTAGGCAGGCAGAGTCGTCCGCCACTACAGCTATATTGTTTCATATATTTATAAATTAAACTATATATCTTTTATTGCTGGTCCTTCTATGTTTTTCCCGTCTTTTTCAAATCTACTTCCATGGCAAGGACAATCCCATGTTTGAGTTAATTCATTCCATGTTAATTCGCAACCTAAATGAGTACAATATTTCTTTTCTCTACTTAGATCTAATCTAGGTAATACAATTGACTCTCCTATTTCTTCCATCATATTTTGTATTTCCTTTATATTTTTTATTGGTTCTAATCTTGTTGAATCATATATTTCTAAATATTTATTATCTTTTCCTTTTATTAAATCCAATATTATATTTGCTGCTATATTAGATGTTGTCATTCCCCATTTTCTATACCCTGTTGCTACATACATATTATTAACTAAGTTTGAGTATTTTCCTATATAAGGTATTTTGTCTAACCCTATACAATCTTCTGTATTCCAATAATATTCTACTTTTATGTCATTTCCTATTATCTCTTTTGCAATTTCTGATAATATTTCATATCTTTCTTTTGTACAAACCTTTTCTCCTGTTTTATGATTATTTCCTACTACTATTAAATAATTTTCATTATTTTTTTTAGCTGTTCTTATAGATATTGTTGGTTTATCTTTTGATATATACATATCTTTTATATTTATTTCTTCTGGTAACTTTACTGCTATTGCATAGCTCATTTCCTGATACATTTTTGCGAAATGAAATCCTGGAACATTGAAAATTGGATATCTTGTAGCAACAATTAGATATTTAGCCTTTATTATATGGTTTTCTTTTTCTGTTTCTACCATAATTTTAAATATATCTTCATCTTTTTTGTATTCAATTACTTTTGTATTCTCATATATTTTTCCATTATTTTTATCTATGCTATTGCAAAGCCCTTTTATATATTTTATAGGATTAAACTTTGCTTGATTTTCATATTTAACTGCACCTTTTATTTTTATTGGAATATTTAATTTGCCTACAAATTTATTTTCTCCACATATTAAATTTAGAGCCTCTACTTCCTTTTGTATACTACTTACTTCATCAATATTAGTAGTATAAATATAATGATTATTTCTTGCAAAATCACATTGTATATTTTCTTTTTTTATAATCTCTTCTATATTATTTATTGCCTCTTCATTTGCTTCATAATATTTTTGTGCAAACTCTTGCCCTTTGCTCATAATTAAATACTCATAAAATAATTCATGTCCACTTGTTATTTTTGCTGTTGTATGCCCTGTAGTTTTCGAAGCAATTCTATCCTTTTCAATTATTACTGTATTAAATTTTTCTTTTGTTAAATAATAAGCACATGATATACCTGTAATTCCTCCTCCAATTATGCAAACATCACATTCTATATTTTCCTTCAGGTAATCATATTTTTTTATTTCATTATTTTCTAACCAAAATGATTTATTATTTTTCATAAAAAACCTCCTTTGGTTATTATTTTCATAAATAAAAAAAGCATACTTATATTACATTAAAATATAAATATGCTATATTTTTATATAAAATTTTTTATAAAACTTTTTCTGTGTAATGGGCATGGACCATATTCTTTTATTGCATTTATATGCATTGCTGTTCCATATCCTTTATGTTTTTCAAATCC
>CAKTDK010000315.1 GCA_934541205.1 uncultured Eubacteriales bacterium | reverse complement strand
GCCGGGAACAGGAGTAATCTTTGATGCAATTTCTGACACTTCTTCAAATTTCACATCTCCGCAGAGCTTTCCAAACTCGTTTCTGTTCATTCCCACATCTACTACCACAGCATCTTTTTTTACCATATCTTTTGTTACAAAACCTGCTATGCCTACAGCACTTATAAGCACATCTGCTCTCTTGGTTACTTCTTTTAAATTTTTGGTTTTTGAATGACAAATTGTAACCGTAGCATTATTATGCAACAGAAGCATAGCTTGAGGTTTTCCCACTATATTGCTGCGTCCTATAACAACACATTCTTTTCCGCATACATCTACATCATAATACTTTAATATTTCCATAACTCCCGCAGGAGTACAAGGCAAAAAGTCAAAATCGCCTATCATTATTTTTCCTACGTTTACAGGATGAAAAGCATCTACGTCTTTTTTGTAATCAATGGCATTTATTACAGCTTTTTCATCTATATGTTCAGGTAACGGAAGCTGACACAATATTCCGTCTATTTTGTCATCATTGTTTAACTTATTTACAACTTCAATAAGCTCCTGCTGCGAAGTATTTTCCGGCAAAGCATATTTTTCCGAATAAATTCCAAGCTCAGCGCAGGCTTTTTCTTTATTTGCAACATAAACTTTGCTTGCCGGATCTTCGCCGACAATTATTACAGCAAGCCCCGGAATTATTCCATCTTTTTTTAATGCTGATACTTCTTCTTTAATTTTTTCTCTAACTGTTTTTGAAACCAATTTTCCATCCATAATTTCAGCCATTTTCATTCTCCTTTTTTTCTATTTTAAATATATGCGGTAAATTATTTTTTTTATACTTTATATAAAATACAACAAGTGCAGCTGTTCCCAAAACAAAACCTATCAGCGATATAACCTGTGATATTCTAAGTCCGGTTACCGCCGTCATTAAAGAATCGGTTCTTAAACCTTCTACTATAAATCTTCCAAGTCCATACCAAGATAAATAAATCAAAAATATTTCACCGTTGAATTTTTTTCTCTTATTATAAAAAGCAAGAAATATAAAACCTACTAAATTCCAAACACTTTCATATAGAAAAGTAGGATGAACATTGATATAACCCGAAGTTAAAGCCGTACCCAAATTTTCTCTGACATCAAAAGGAATTTCAGAAACTTTTATCTGCATTCCAAAAAGAAAGTTATTGGGAACTATAGTTCCAAAGGCTTCAACATTCATGAAATTGCCCCATCGACCTATAGTTTGACCGATAAGAAGTGCTATAACGCATATATCCGCCAAAGCTAAAAAATTAAGCTTTTTTATTTTACAAAATATAAGGCCTGTGACTATTCCTCCTATAACCGCTCCTAAAATAGCAAGACCGCCGTTTCTGATATTTATCATATCGAAAAAACTGTCAAATTCATCAAGAGCAAATATAACATAATATATTCTGGCACAAATAATAGAAATCGGAATAGCAAATATTGCAAAATCAGTAAGCTGATCTTTAGTTATATTATGCCTGGGGGCTATATGCATTGCATATAAAAACGCCAGTACAATGCCTGTTGTAATAATTATCGCATACCAATATATATCAAGACCATCTATACCGAAAAGGTTTTTTACCGCAACAGGATTTATATCAAAATTATTTATTCCCAAATTGGGGAACCCCACAACCTTTAAAAAATTCATATTATTCCACCGCGCTTTTCGGATTAATTATTGATAATGAGTAATTGTCATTTTTAAATAAAAACTCAAGTCTTTCTAAAACATCTTCAACAGTTACATCATCATAAGC
>CAKTDK010000314.1 GCA_934541205.1 uncultured Eubacteriales bacterium | reverse complement strand
TTATCCAACTCTCCACCTTGATTGATGAAGTACCGCTACGCAGGCGGCTGGATATTTTGGAGGAATTGCACGAGCATTATGAGAAATACAATATCTATGAACTCTGTGAAGCACTCCATGTTGCACGCGGAACTTTCTACAACCATATCTTCCGCAGAGCAGGCCGCTCAAAGTATCAAGAGGAACGGCAGGCACTTATGCTTCGGGTTCAGCAAATTTTTGATGACAGTAACCAGCGGTTCGGTGCCGAGAAGATCCGTGTCATTCTATCAGATAGTGGTATCCATGTTGGAAAGAAACGGATTCGGGAAATCATGTAAGAACTCGGTCTTGAAAGTATTCGTGAGAATGCCAAGAATGCCTATAAAAAGCGCCAGGAATACCAGCGACGCAATCTAGTCAAACGAGAATTTAAAGCCAAGAAACCAAACCAGATTTGGGTCAGCGATATTACATATTTTAAAATCAAAGATCATCCGGTCTACCTCTGTGTCATCATTGACCTGTTCTCCCGGCGTGTTATTGGCTACCGCGTATCTCGCAAATGCAGCACGCAGCTGGTAACCAGCACCTTCCGCATGACCTTTCAAAACCGTGGAACTCCGGCACGTCTTATATTTCACAGTGACCGAGGAGGCCAGTACGTTTCAGGCGCTTTCTGTACCTTGTTGAAAAAATGCGGCGTAAGTCAATCTTTTTCAAAATCAGGAACACCTTACAACAATGCTGTGGCCGAAACCTTTTTTGCAACCTTCAAAAAGGAAGAAGCGTACCGTCGGGACTATTCTTCACTTCCAAATTTTCAAAAAAGTGTAGACGAATACATGATGATTTATCGCATTCTCGTATATGACATTTTTTGAATCAAGCCAGTTCAAAAACACCGCCAGTTTTTTGGCATACTCCTTCCCGGTACTTGCTTTTCGTATGCTTTCAATTCAATCCATTGATTTCCAAGGAAAAACGGCATATAATTTTTCTCATTCATATGCCGCGTATACTCGTACCGGCATCTGTCTCAAAACGAAACACAGCTACACGATATATTTTTTCTCCCAGCTTTATTTTTTCCTCCACATTTACATGGACTGATTGTCCAAGCAAATTATATTGAATTTCAATACCAGACACCATACGGATAAAACAGGGAGGTACACCATATGATCACGCCCAACAATGTACGCGAAGCAGCATTGAAAGTCGAAGAAGAAAATCACCGTTTTCGCAGATTTCTGAAAACTCACGCTGATGAGGAGGAATTGGATCAGCAGTTTCTCAGTCTGCATAAAGAACTATTTGCGTCATATGACTGCTCTAAATGCCGCAACTGCTGCCGTTCCTATGATGTGTCTCTTGAAAATGAAGAGATTTCCACCATCGCGGCGGCGAAGGGGCTTACACCTGCTGCCTTCTGCAAGCAATTCCTTTCCGATGGTTTATTGGGCTATGAGATAAAAAAGCCATGCCCGTTTTTGCGCAAAGATGGACAGTGTGAAGTGGAATTCTGCAAGCCATCCGAGTGCGCCGCTTATCCCTATACAGATAGGCCGAGCAGAATGAGGAGCTTGCTCAACATCATTGCTTCGTAAGCGTCAAACCTCCCCGCACCTGCGTGACGCACCCCGACACCTGCCGCAAGGCAAGCGCCCGAGCTTTCGCTCGGGCGCTTGCCTGCGTTTTACAGCGGTCGTTATTCGCTTAGTGTTTCCTTTTGGATGCGGTCATCCGAAAAATGTTCAACTTGGTTATTTTTTCTTCCACTGCAAGATGCAGGAAAACGGAGACCGAAGCGATC
>CAKTDK010000313.1 GCA_934541205.1 uncultured Eubacteriales bacterium | reverse complement strand
CCTTTATATAATCTGACGCATTGGCCGTCTTTTATATCAATTGCAGGTAAAATATACATTGATTTATTCTCCTATAAAATTTCTTAAAATTTTCATTCCCACCATATCGCTTTTTTCTGGATGAAACTGGCAGCCGTAAACATTGTTTTTTGATACGATTGCGGGGATTTTTATTTTGTAATCCGTATAAGCGTTTATATATTTTTCCTCTGTATTGGCCATAAAGGAATGAACAAAATATACATAATCATTTTCACAAAGGTCTTTTGTAATAATATTATTGTTTGTAATGTGAAGGCTGTTCCAACCCATATGAGGAATTTTTAAATTTTCGGCATTAATTTTATCAACAAAGCCTTCTATAAGACCTAATCCCTCATGCTCACCTTTTTCAAAACTTTTTTCAAATAAAAGCTGCATTCCGAGGCAAATTCCCAAAATAGGCTTGCCGGCTTTGGCAAAATCCTTTACAAACATATCAAGTCCTGACTTTTTTAAAAGCATCATTCCGTCGCCAAATGCTCCTACTCCGGGAAGAATAATTTTATCGCATTTTTTCAGTTTGATAATGTTCTCTGAAATAATACAATCACATTTTAAATAATCCAAAGCATTTTTAACGCTGTGAAGGTTTCCAATTCCGTAATCTATTATACCAATCATTAAATTACTCCTTTAGAAGAGGAAAAATCGTCATATCCCGAAAAAGACTTCGCTTTTTTTAAAGCGACGGCAAAAGCTTTAAATAATGCCTCTGATTTATGATGATCATTCTTCCCGTATTCACATTTTAAATGTAAAGTAATGCCTGCGTTAAATGAAAAAGCACGGAAAAATTCTTCAATCATTTGCGTATCCATCTCTCCAATCTTATCTGAAGAAAATTCACAGTCAAAAACCAAAAAAGGTCTGTTTGATATATCAAGAGCACAAAAGCCCAAAGCTTCATCCATAGGAATAAAAGCATTTCCGTATCTGCTTATGCCTTTTTTATCACCTATAGCTTTAAATACAGCCTGTCCCAAAGCTATTCCTACATCCTCAATTGTATGATGACAATCAACAAATATATCACCTTTGCAGGAAATACTTAGATCACATCTTGAATGTACACAAAATGCACAAAGCATATGATCAAAAAATCCAACTCCTGTATCAATGCTGCATTTTCCGCTGCCGTCTAAATTAATAAAAACAGAGATATCCGTTTCTTTTGTTGTTCTTTTTATTTCAGCCGTTCTGTTCATAAGATTTCTCCTTAAAAAAATTTTTTAAAGAATTTATAAAAATATTTATTTCTTCAATTGTTCCCGCGGTTATTCTTAAATAATTTTTCATCATAAATCTGACGCAGATATCATTATCAAGTAAATAATTGTATATTTTTTCGGCATCTATAGCTTTTATTAAGACAAAATTTGTATTTGTATTATAAATAATAAACTTATCTGATTCAAATTCTTTCAGTTTTTTTTCCAAATATATTGTATTTTCTTTTATTTTTTTAATAGAATCAGAAATAAAATTCTTTTCCTTTAAAACTCTTTCTCCTATTGCCGCTGTAACAGAATTTACATTAAAAGGAGATTTTACTTTTCTTATTACAGAAATAAGTTTCTCATTACCGATAGCAAATCCGAGCCTTATTCCTGCCATTGCTATAGCTTTTGAGCAGGTTTTCAAAACGATAAGATTACTGTATTTATCAATTAAATCAATTACGCTTTCATCGGCAAAATCCATATATGCCTCATCTACTACTACTAAAGCTTTTACAGAAGATAGTATTTTTTCAA
>CAKTDK010000312.1 GCA_934541205.1 uncultured Eubacteriales bacterium | reverse complement strand
TATTCCTGATAAGAGCGTTGATATGATTCTTTGTGATTTACCTTATGGGCAAACTTCGAGAAATAAATGGGATTTAGTTATTGCATTTGAACCGTTATGGAAGGAGTATGAAAGAATCATTAAAAATAATGGTGCTATTGTTTTGTTTGCGAATGGTATGTTTACTGCAGATTTAATGCATAGCAATCGTAAACTTTGGAAATATAATTTGATTTGGGAAAAGACTCAGCCAACGGGGTTTCTAAATGCTAAAAAAATGCCATTACGCTCACATGAAGATATTTGTGTTTTTTATAAGAAACTTCCGACTTACACCCCACAAAAAACTACTGGGCATACAAGAAAAATTAGTAAGGCAGAACATAAACGGAATTGTAGAGAAACAACTAATTACAGCAAGTATGGTCTGACTACATATGATAGCACTGAACGTTATCCAAAATCAGTATTAAGATTTGCAAAAGATATTCAGAAAATGGCTTTACATCCAACGCAAAAACCGGTTGCATTGCTCGAATATTTGATTAAGACATACACCAAAGAAAGTGAAATGGTTTTGGACAATTGTATGGGTAGTGGGAGCACAGGTGTCGCGTGTGTGAATACAAATAGAAAATTTATAGGGATTGAATTGGAAGAAAAATATTTTGAAATTGCAAAATTAAGAATAAAAGCATTGAAAGGCGGTGCAACAAATGGATGAGAGATATTTATTTAAAGGAAAGCGGGCAGATGACGGAACTTGGATATGCGGGGATTTGATTTCAACGCGCGGAAAGTATTACATACACCCGAACGCAAATTCATTTGAGGTTAATGCGTACAATTTGGCGAAATGCGTACAAATGATTGAAGTTATCCCCGAAACAGTCGGGCAATGCACAGGTTTGAAAGACAAAAACGGCAAATGGATATTTGGAAATGATATTGTGAAACTGACCGACACTACGCATAATGAGGAGCTGAAAGCATGTATCACGTTCGGGAATCCATTCAATGAATATAATTGGGGTTGGAGTTTAATGTTTATGGGCAAAAAACGAAAAGTTGATACCGATATATTACTTTGGGTTGAAATGGAAGAAACAGGCGTATATTGTGAAGTAATCGGGAATATCTATGATGACAATTCCGAATTATTGGAGGCGACGAGATGACAGACATTGAAAAAGCAATAAAACATTTCAAATGTGTTTATGACGGCGCAAAAGCGGTGCTTGACAGCGGCTTCGGTAAAGAGCCTAATCAAAGCCCTTTATTGTATGAAAGGCGAAAGCTTTACGCAAATTTGGCTATTGAGGCACTTGAAAAGCAGATCCCGAAAAAGGTAATACCGGGAAGTGATGAACAAGATTATGTTTGTTGCCCCCAATGCAAGAGTGAGATTGCCCCTATGGATGATTGTTTATTATATCATTGTCCCGGTTGCGGTGAAAAGGACGCAATCCTGCAAGGTGATAGATATTGTTTTAATTGCGGACAGGCTTTAGATTGGAGCGGTGCGGAGTGATGACAGGACGGGATAATTATATGCTTTGCTGTTCCTGCGGTTATGCAGTGAAAGAAAAAAATATATTCAAAAAAGTTTATAAAAATACCGCTATTTGCTTATGCCGAAAGTGCGCAAAGGAACTTGTTGCGAGTATTAAAGATTGGAGAGATAAACATGGTGAGAAGGGTATATTTGGCGGTAAATCTGGCGGCGTTATGGATTGCGGCGCTGCTGGTATGTGATTCGGTAGGTTTGGGGAAGCTTTCGCCCCTTTACGGCGCGGCGGTGATATTTGCGATTATGATGTCGGCGGTGACGGCTGCCGAGC
>CAKTDK010000311.1 GCA_934541205.1 uncultured Eubacteriales bacterium | reverse complement strand
GGCATTTTGCGGAGTCATGGTTACTATAGGCATGACTTTGCTTCCGACTTCTATGGATACGTCGTAAGTTGTCAGGGAAATTCCGCTTACATCTACCGGCATTATTATAGGTTCTTCCTTTATTTCCTCAGCATCCTTGTTTTCAAAATCCGAATTTTCTTCAACCGGTTTTTCATCCGTATTTTCCGACACTTCCGGCTCTTCCGAAATATTTACATAAGACTCCGGATTTTGCTCCGTATCCGATGCGGTCGCCGGAATATTTTCCGTGTTTATAGCCTGCTGATTTTCAGGCCGGTTGTTTGATTCTATTTTTTTCATATTAAAAACTGCGACAAGAGAAATAGTCAAAACAAGAATTAAAAATAAAATCTGTCCTGCGTACTTTTTTGCTGAAATATAATTTTTTGATCTTTTTTTGTTAACTCTGTTCATAAGTATTTCCTATGATATAAAAAATGTACCGAAAGACAGAACTTTCATTCTGTCTTTCATGAGATTATTTAATTTTATTGCTATCTACTTTTGCAAGCAAATTATTGATTCTTTCAAGAGAATCCATAAGTTTGCTTACGCTCTTGTTTATATTTAATGCCTCTATATAGTATGCTATGTACTTTATAAGGTTTACTTCACAGAACCACGGTCTTGAAAGAAGTTCCGGAGAATTATATATAGAGTTTGTCGCATATACTTTATCAAACATGCCTTCGCTGTAATACTTATCCATGACTGAAAGGCCGTTGCAGAAAATACCGAATGTAAAAAATCCGTAGATTCTTCTTGCTCCTTTTGACTTTAATTTATCAAGTATATGAAGGAAAGATTCTCCTGAAGATGCAATATCATCTACAACTATCAAATCTTTTCCGCTTACATCGTCACCGAGATATTCGTGCGACTTTATCGGATTTCTTCCGTTTTCAACAACAGAATAATCCCTCTTTTTATAAAACATTGACAAAGGAGTTCCAAGCACTGCGGAATAATACATTCCTCTGTGGATTGCGCCTTCATCGGGTGATACTATCATAAGTTTGCTTCTGTCAATGTCGTTTTCATTTTTAAAGAAAGCTTTCAGCATCTGGTATGTCGGCATAAGATTGTCAAATCCGTCAAGCGGAATTGCATTTCTGACTCTTTCGTCATGTGCGTCAAATGTCATAATATTTTCAACACCGAGATCAGAAAGTTCTTTTAACGCCATAGCGCAGTCAAGCGATTCTCTTCCGGCTACTCTGTGCTGTCTGCTTGAATAAAGCATCGGCATTACAACCGAAATTCTTTTTGCCTTTCCTCCGACAGCCGAAATCACCCTTTTAAGATCTGCAAAATGTTCGTCAGGACTCATTGGCACATCAACGCCGCGCATATTGTATGTCATATGATAATCATAGCAATCCGCAACTATAAATACATCTTTTCCTCTTACAGATTCCGAAAGCAAGCCCTTTCCTTCTCCGGTACCAAATCTCGGGAAAGATGCTTTTATAATATATTTCCCCTCTTCTTTTCTCCATTCTCCGATATACTTCTGAATGCGTTCAAGCATCGCTTCAGTGCCTCTTGTACCTATTATGGCAAGTTCACCATATGGTACTTCTCTTGATAAATCCTGCATATTTTTCCTCCATGTTTATACATAAAACAACAATTATGTTAAGTTTTTTACAATTTATTATACCATTACAGAGCAATTATTGTCAACATAAAATACCATAAATATGACATAAAAAACAAAAGGGTCCGGCCATATTGCCGGACCTTTTTTAATCAAATTATTTTTGTGTAAGTTTTGCAATTTCTTCAGCAAAGTTGTCT
>CAKTDK010000310.1 GCA_934541205.1 uncultured Eubacteriales bacterium | reverse complement strand
TAAATTTATTATTTTCAAAAGCAAAATTAAGTACTTCAATAACTTTTTTATTATTTCTTAAATTGTCCGCTCCGGGCATTCCTCCCGGAATAATAATCATTTCTATGTTGTCAAAATCAATTTCTTCAAAAGAGCAATCCCTTTTTACAGATACTTTTTTGTTGCTTTTTACATATTCGTATTCAGAAACGATTTTTATATCAACTTTGCTTCTTCTTAAAATATCTACGCAGGAAAGAGCTTCTATTTCTTCAAATCCATTTTCAAGAAGTAAATAAACCATAAACTGCCTCCTAATTCATCATCATATACATTTTTATATTTTGTTTCGTATTAAAATTAAATGCTTTATCGGAAATGCCGTTTAAAAAATTAAAGAGTAATTTGTCAACAGATATCTTATATTTTTTCTCAGAAATTTTGCGATTTTCAAAAACAATTTTGTTATTTTCTTTTTTAAATATGCAGTTATTTTCCGAAATTATATCATCATATATTTCAATCAGCAAATTTTCTCTTATATATTTTTTTATCATTTCCAAAAAAATATTTATATTTGTAATCCGAATCATTCCAATGGGAGAAAAAAATTCGGATTTTACAATTTCAAAATTTTTATCTAAAATATTTTTTAATATTTCATCATCAAATGAAGAAAAATCAATAAAATAATCATTTTCTCTTTTAAAAGCAATTGCAAGGTCAATGCCTTTACATATAGCTAACCCATTTTCATTTTTCATAAATTCAAAATAGTCCTCTAAATTTTTTTCATTTAGATATATACTGCAATCGGATATATTTTTATTATAAATAAATTTAAAATTATAAAAATCATTTATTATTTCAAAGTCATTTTCATTAGAAAAACTATTATTTTTACAGGCATATTTTTTTATATAGCTTGATGTTTTGTATCCAAATCTTTCATAATAATTAAATAGACTTTCTGACGCCGGTATTAAAGAAGAAAAAACTTTATTTTCCTTATAGTTTTCCCTGAATGTTTCTTTTAAAAGCTCATTCATATATCCATTTCCCCTGTAACTCTTTAATGTACAGGCTCCTGAAATATAAGATATTTTATAGGATTTTCCATCAAATAAAAAATCATAATCCAAATTCTGAAGCGAAGAAACAGGCGTTGAATCATTAAGATATATAAAAGTATTATTATGAGAATATTTTCTTTTAAAATAAAAATCTCTGAATTTTTGACTATCCTCATTAAAAATTTCATCCCACATTTCACGGACAAAATTTTTATAATAAGAATTGCTTTTTACAATCATATTAATCCTCTTTTTTTAACACGGCAGTGTATTTTTCCACCATAAAATCAGGCTGATAAGAACTTTTTGCTTTTCTAAGTCCCTCATCTCCCATATCTTCTTCACGATTTATCCATTTATAGCCTTCAAGCTCATTTTTTACAAAATCCCTGTTTATAATAGGATATGCTCCGTTTATATCATAAAAAGCTTTTTCCACATGAACAACAAACATATCGTCGCTCATTTTTTCGCCGAATGTAAAGCCTACCACCTTTCCATCCGCTCTTATAAGTCCGCCTGTTAAATTAAGTTCATTATAAAATTTGAAAAATTCTTTTACTGCGCAAGCTTCACTTTTAAGTTCAGGCGATTTACCGCAATCATTTAACTTGCACCATTCCATACTCATTATTTCACAGTCTTTTATATTGTCCTGAGTAATTTTCTCATATTTATAATCAGGATATACGGATAAAAATTTATTTATATGATTTCTTTTGGCAGATAACTTTTTTCCTTTTAAAAAGGCAAGTTTTTCCCATGAATACACATAATCCGAAGATCC
>CAKTDK010000309.1 GCA_934541205.1 uncultured Eubacteriales bacterium | reverse complement strand
TGATGAAGCTTGCCCGTTTGTGTTACATGTCAGTGCTAATAAGCGTCTTATCAAGCGTAAGGCGTTTGATAAATTCATAGATAGCAGTTATTCACTTTAATTCTGTATAATTTGAGCAAAGATTTTTTGTGACTTTTTTTCTTGTAGCAATAATATTGATATGGTATAATAAAACGGATCGCAAGATATTTGATCTTTGCTTTGGTGTTTGAAAGGAGGCTACAATGCCAATGCCAAAGTCAAGTAGACGAAAAGATTCTAAAGGTCGAGTTTTGAAGACCGGTGAATCTGAAAGAAAGGGATCATATGTTGGGTATCAGTACCGATTTACAGACTCGATTACTCAAAAAAGAGTAACGGTATATGCTAAAACGTTGAACGAACTGAGGGAAAAGGAAAAAGAAATTGCTTCCCTTAAAACACTTGGGGTTTCATATTTATCCGGCAGTATAAGTTTTTTGTCCATCGTTGAGCAATACATCGAAACAAAAAGAAACCGTAGCTACAATACGATACAAAACTATAAATACGCTGTAAAAAATATAGCCGACTCCCCAATTGCCTCTCTCGCTGTTCGAGATTTAAAGAGATCTCACTTGAAAAACTGGTATCTTAAACTACAAGAGAACGGAGCTGGCTCGGGAAAGATCCGTATGATTCATACTGTAGTGCGCGGTGCCTGTCAAGCTGCTATGGATGATTTACTTATTCCGTATAATCCTGCCCTATTCTCGCTATCGTTTTTGAAAAACACAGCCAAGCATAAGCCTGCAATGTTGCCAGAACAGCAAAAGCACTTTTTGGAATTCCTGTATACTTCAAAAAGATGGAAAAAACGGGCTTTCATAGTTGAGCTGTTGCTCTGTACTGGCATGCGAATATCAGAACTCTGTGGTTTGCGATTTAAAGATGTTGATTTTAAATCGCAAAAATTATCGATAAATCATCAACTTTTAAGAGAAAGAAGTGGACGTTTCTATATTTCTCCACCTAAAACAAATGCAGGCAGTCGTATAATACCTATGTCTGATAAACTTTGTGCTCATTTTCAAGAGTTTATCCAAAGTCCTGATTATTTAAAGACGGATATGATCGTAGATGGATATTCAGGATTTATATTCGCTATTAAGACCAATAAGCCGCTATATCAAATTTATGCTGGAATTGAATTTTCACGGATGGTCAATGATTATAATTCAAATTATCCCTCTAATCCTCTTCCTCCAAATTTTTCTCTGCATTCGTTAAGGCACACATTTATTACCAATATAGTTAATGGTGGTGTATCTATAAAGAGTGCTCAGTATTTAGCTGGTCATTCAGACGCTCAAATGACTCTGAATGTTTATGCTGATGCTAATGCTCAACAGGCTTGTGATGAATTATCATCTTTGCATCAAAAATTATTAGATTAAATAATGTGAAGATGCATTTGTATTGTAATGCGCTTGATAGACACTGGGGTTATACACCATAATTACACCAAGTATTCGTGGACATTCATCAAAGTATAACGCAATATGTTCTAAATGATGTAGTTGTGCTAGCCTTTATGCTGTGAATAAACGCTTTTTAATCAAGCTTTAAGGTATTTAATTGATTTGTTCAAAAATAATTCAAAATACAAAAAAATAATTTGCAATTCGCTTGTATATATTTTAGATTGGAGAAAATATAAAGATGTACATTGGCTATGTGATCACTTAGTTTACTAGCTTTTGTTACAGTGATTATATTTTATTTTCTAAATTTAAAATACAAAATCAATTTTTCCGTGGAAAAAATAAACAAGATGCCGCAGGAGCAATTCCGCGGCATCTTATTGGAATTCGGGGTTAAGAGATGGAAA
>CAKTDK010000308.1 GCA_934541205.1 uncultured Eubacteriales bacterium | reverse complement strand
GATATCAAATGGTGTATTGGATACAGTTCAGCTTGGTATGTTAGGAAGTGCATTCTCTGCGATTTATGCATTTGGACGATTGTTAAACGGCGGGATTAGTGATACAACCCCGCCATGGAAAATGCTTAGCATAGGGTTAGCTATTGCCGGAATAAGTAATCTGTGTATAGGTTTTTTTCCGCCGTTTGCAGGGATTTTTATGCTTTGGATGTCAAATGCATATGCTCAGTCTATGTTGTGGAGCTCAATTTTGCGGGTTGTTACCAAACTTTTTGGGAAAGCCGCTAAAAGAAAAATGTCTATTATGGTTTCATCTGTTGCGGTCGGCAACATTTTGGGAATAGTGTTCAATACGTGGCTAATAACAAAATTTGGTGTTTCGTATGCTTTTTTTCTGCCGGGTGCCATAACAATATTGCTTTGCATAGCTACAATGCTTGCAACGAAACCGATTTTATTTGAAGAAGAAGTAAAAAAAGAGCATACACCTTTTTTATTGTTGCTGAAAAGAAAAGAATTACTTGAAATGACGCTCCCTGCTGCATTTCATGGCATTATGAAAGAGAATATCAGTCTTTGGATGGCGGTCTTTATTGTCGACCGTTATGCGGTTGATTTAAACACATCATCATATTATGTATTGCTCATTCCGGTGATAGGGCTTATAGGGCGATTGCTGTATCCGATAGTATTTAGACTTCTTCATGAAAATGAAAATTATGTGTCATGTGTCGGATTCGGAATATGTATAATTGCTGCTGCACTGCTATGGTGGGGAAATACGGGAATACTTGTATCGGCGTTGGCTCTCGGTTTGATATATACTGCCGTTTCCATGATAAATACTTCGTTTTTATCAATTTATCCACTCAGATATGCAAAAACCGGTAATTCTGCAGCAGTAAGCGGCATCATGGATTTTGCAACATATCTGGGAGCCGGAATTTCCGGTGCGGTATATGCCGTGGTAATTAAATATTTTGGATACGCACCGATGTTTGCATCATGGGTGGCTGTTTCTGCTATATCTTTGAGTATTATTATAAGCATAAATAAAAAATTTAAATAATATTTAGAGAGGTGCAAAATACATAGAATAAAAGAAGAGGCAAATATGAGAAATTATAATTTGATTTTTGAAAATTCAGTAAGAACTGACTTGATTGGACAGACTATGTCAACTGTGACGGTTGATACGGAGGATAAGGTTAAGGGATGGACAGAGGCAAAAATGGGAATGGTCGGTAAATTTTGCTGTGGCCATGAAATTGATGTTAAAGACATATTGGAACTTGAATTATTTGAAAATGAACGAAAAATAGAATTTGATGTTGTACGCCAAAGATGGACTCCGGCATGGAGTGAAACAATATATCGTTCATTACCGGATAAAGATTATTATAAAAAAAGCGGATGTTTCGCGGTCAGTGAAAAAAAGTGTATTACAAATGAAAATGTTTTTGTCTCTGTTATTGGATTGACAAATAACAAGAAAGAGGATACTGTGTTATACATTAAAACTAAATCTCCTTTTCGGAAACAAAAAGAGGGATACAAAGTACATGCACAGGTTTTGGCAGGGGCGTTGATGAACTCTTATTATCTGGACGGGTGGTTTTGGTTAGAGGGTTTGAGTGAGAACAAAACAATCAACTTGAAAGCCGGAGAAAAAATAGTCTTTAAATATTGTTTTTCTTTTGATAATGATTACAGTATGGCCAGACGAAAGGCAGTTGCAGAAATTGGTCATTGTGATAGCTTTGAGAACAATGAAAAAAATATCAATGAATGGTTTGAGAAAAATGTACCGGTTTTGAATTCAGATAACTCGGATATCTTTAAGATATACTATTATCGATATT
>CAKTDK010000307.1 GCA_934541205.1 uncultured Eubacteriales bacterium | reverse complement strand
ATTTAGCGCATAAATTATATTTTTGCATGGTTTTAAGACCGATGATGAAAAGTTGCTTTCATCGGTCTTCTTTTCGTGGCATTTTTGAGAAAATTTTTAGCCAAAGCTAAGGCAATTTTTAATGCTTTAGCTTATTTTTCTCTCCAAACCTACCACAGAATGTATATTCCGTGGTAAAAATTAATTTTTAGGAGGAAGAGAAAATGTTTGATAAAGCCCCTGCTTTGACAGCTATTGGCGGTTGGATAATCTTATGGTTAATTATATCAATTATAATACATATTTTGGTATCTATAAGATTCGGTGAAATTGCAGAAATCAAAGGGCATAGCAGTAGTTATGGCTGGGGAGTGTTTTTTCTTGGTATTATCGGCATTATTATGATTGCAATGTTGCCGGACAGGGAGGCGAGTGTGAGGGTCATAAATGATGTTCGAATTACAATTGAAGATAAACAGAAGCCTTATATTCATGAACCGGAACGGAATGCAGATCTGCCGGAAATATGAGAAAATGTTATGGGAAGATATAGTGATGATATGAAAAAACATAGCGATATAAAAAAATATAGCATTGTATTTGACCATTTGCGTAATCTTTATGCGAAGGACACCAAGGTCATTGTCGAAAGAGCTGTAATAACTAAGGATAATGACACCGGAAAAGTTTTTGCGCAGATTAAAATGAAAAACATAAGCCCCAAAACATTGATAGCGGTCAAGGTTGTTCTGACAGGGTTCGATGTTTCCAGAGAAAAAATTGAAGAAAATGAATACACTTATCTTGATATTATGGTTGAAAGGGGAGAGTTGTTCGGGCAGAAAACGCCGGTCAAATTTCAGAATAACACCGTTCGCTCATTCGATGTTAAGATCACCGAGACGGTTTATGCCGACGGTTCAAAACTAACATATTCCGGAACAGAGAACTATCAGTTTTCAGCACCTGAACAATTGTCGAAGCAGTTGTCAAACTCCGAAATCAGGCAATATAGGATTGACAATGTTCAGGATGCTAAATATATTCTTTATGAGTTTTCGGACATTTGGGTATGCACCTGCGGAAAGGTTAATATTAACGATTGCGATTCTTGTTACTCGTGCGGTGCATCGCGCGAAAATCTTAAGCGCACATTTAATAAGGAACTACTTAACGAGGAAATAAACAGTAAAATTTATAACGATGCAGTCGGAAGATATAGGCCAGGTGACAAGTATAGTATTGAACGGGCTGTATTAGCGCTTGGGAACATTGAAGATTATAAAGATTCAAGAGAGCTGATTAAGCGGTTCAAGTCCGAAATTAATGAATTATGCAAAAGAGAAGAGGCCGATGCGAAAGCTGAACAAAAAGAGGAAACCGTGAAAAAAGTAGTATGCGTTTTTGCTGTTTTTGCGGTGCTCTTATTAATTTGTGCATTACTGTCCGACTATGTGATAACGCCTCGGAAATTAGGTGAAGCTGAAAAGCTAATAGATGAAGGAAAATATGAAGAAGCCTATGCTATCCTTGGAGAGTTGAATAGTTACGACAGCAGAGAAATGGTTGCGCAAATAAATATTGAAACGTTGAAAGATTGCGATGCCGGCAGCATTGTTAGGCTCGGCAACTATCATGGCACGGTTAAATGGATCGTGCTCGAAAAACAGGACGGCAAGGTGCTTCTGATCAGTAAATGCTGTATAGACGCAAAGCCGTACAATGAAGAATATGCGCCTGTTACATGGGAAACCTGCACGCTCCGTCAGTGGTTGAATGATGATTTTTTTAATGAAGCATTTTCCGAAAAAGAAAAAGAATTAATATGCGATACACACTTGCAGAATCCGGACAATCCCGAGTACGGTACCGACGGCGGAAATGACACAAC
>CAKTDK010000306.1 GCA_934541205.1 uncultured Eubacteriales bacterium | reverse complement strand
AAGCCAATAAATAACCCAAAATTACAAAAACTAATGGTATAATAAAATATACCATTAGTTTTTTTCTTTTTTTATTGTTGAAAATCTTATTCATGACATTTCTGTTTTCTTGCGAAAACTGCTACAGCAGCCATTAAAACAGTTAAAACTGAAACTGTTACAACAGAAGCAGTAACATCAAAACCGGTTGCTTTAATAACGTTAGAAGCTTCAAAAACAACCTTACCTGTAGAATCAATAATTTTTATAGAGCTGTTAGAAGAAGAATATTCAAGCTTCAATCCTATTGCAGCAGCAGCTTTAGTAGCAGCAGAAACAACAGTGCTTTTTACTGAAGCCGGAAGATCTTTTATGGAAGTTGCTCCTGATTCTTTTACAGCAGTTTTTGCAATGCTAATCTGAGCCATTATTTCTTTTTGTTCAGCTTCTGTTACAGGGTTTTCTCTGCTCTGTAAATAAGTTTCAGCCTGATTAATATATTCACTTGGAAGTGAAATGGTTTTTCCGTCAACAACGACACCTGATTTTAATTCAGCAATTATAGCTTTTTCATAATCGTTTAAACTTCTTGCAGCAAAAACTGAAGACACAGAAAAAACAGAAATAACCATAATCAATGCTAACATTAATGCAAAAATCTTTTTCATAATTTTTTCCTCTTTTCTTTAAATAAATTTTATTTATATTCGCAATTATTATATCATATTTTGAATAGAAGTCAATACATTTGAGAAACATTTATATAATTATTTTTTTAAATTGTGTTGAATTTTTATATTAATTATTGTATTATAATACTGTTTGAATTTAAAAAAATTTTTGAATGGAGTTATGAAATGGAATTTACTTTAAAAGATATATTAACTATTTTATTGAAAAAAATATGGATTATATTATTAGTATCTGTTTTGTGTATGGCATTATTCTTTAGTTTTTCTAATTTTTTAATGTCCCCTTCCTACACCACAACGGCAAAAATGCTTGTAAATCAAAAAGAAGTAAGTAACAACGCTTCAACCAATCTCAATCAGATAAATTATAATGAACGTATTGTAGGCACTTACGTGGAAATTCTTCAAACAAATAATTTCCTTGAAAAAGTTTCTCAAAAAATAAATCAGACTTATACTTCTGCGGAACTTAAAAATATGATTTCTATTTCCGCAGTCAATTCAACTCAAATATTTAAAATAACTGTAAAAAACACAAATCCAAGTCATGCATTTACTATTGCAAATGCTATTGTTGAATTGGTTCCGGAACATATTATGAATATTTATCCTGCGGATTCTGTCGGAGTTGTTGAATCCCCGGCACTTCCTTCCTCTCCCAGCAGTCCTAATGTAAAGCTATATACAATTTTAGGATTTTTTCTTGGTTTTTTAATTTCTTTTATTATAATAATTCTTATGGAGTTTCTTGATACAAGGCTTAAATCCGAAGAAGATTTAACAAATAACTTTGAAATTCCTATTTTAGGCAGTATACCTAAAATGGTTATATCCAAGAAAGAAGGTTGATTATGTTTAAAAAGAAAAATCAAAGACTTGATCCGAATTTTCATGAAGAGAACAAATTTTCTGTTTTGGAAGCATATAAAACTATAAGGACAAATTTATCTTTTGCTATTCAAAAAGACGGATGTAAAAAAATTGTTTTTACAAGCACAAGACCCGGTGACGGAAAAAGTACAACCGCTGTTAATCTTTCAGTGGCTTTATCCCAAACAAACGAAAAGGTCCTTCTTATAGACTGCGATTTAAGAAAACCTCGTATACACAAATTTTTTAATACTTCAAATATTCCCGGGCTTACTAATATAGTTGGGAATTTCAACACTATTTCCGAAGTTATAAAAAATACAAAATATCCTAATT
>CAKTDK010000305.1 GCA_934541205.1 uncultured Eubacteriales bacterium | reverse complement strand
GTCATCCCGGATATTCGGAAACGGCATACGCTCCGGTATATAGAGCAGACCGTTACTTTGAATATCAAAATTATCCGTCATGCACTTTTTCTTAAAATTCATAAATCTGCATAAAAGCGAATAAGGACATGACTTATTGCAGCGAAACACGTTGATTCTGCCTTTTACATAGGGTGTCAGCACGGCATCATCCAAATCAATCCTGTCAAATTCCTGCTCCCCAAGCCTTGCCAGTTCCAGCATCAGATTGGCATCCACTTCTCTCTGCAATTTTTTTATGGATGTCTCATATATCTTCAATCTGGAGTCACAAACATAATGCCGTTTTCCTTTCCGCACCACAAAAGATAATGGTTTGTTAATTACATGGTGCTCTAAAAGGATGCCGGATATCTGCGGTATGTATTCCTCTGTCAATGCTTTCTGCAGGGCTATGGTGGATGTTGATATGACTGCCGGAATCTTCTTATCTGAATAAATGTTATGTACCGTCAGTGCAAGGATATATGCGTGAGTTTTTCCTGTCCCCACTTCCGCCTCACATAAAGCCAGCTTATTTTCCTGCAATGCCTGGAGCATTTCAAGAGAAAGTTCTTTCTGTTTTACCCTCAGATTCATTCCGTGTTTCGGTAAAATCTCATCAAATAAATAAATCAATAATTCTTCTGCACTCTTTGCCATCGTTACGCCTCCTAAAATTTCTTAGTGCCATAAAGCAGCACAGGAATAGGCTGGAGGGTATTGGTTTGGCTTTTTACTAACAAAACTGAACTTCCCATCCAGCCCATGATCTCTACTGCTAAAAAAGTGCATCAGCCATCCTGCCGGTAAGCAGGCATCATAAAAGCCGCCCACATTCTTTCTCAAACGTGGGTGTGCATTTTCCCGTCACTTATGCGGGCCACTGGCGTGGAAGTATCATTATCTCCGACCGGTATCATCGCATCCTGCCCCACCACGGGCAGTAAAGCCACAGATATTTCTCGCTTGGAATAATCCGCATGGCGTACCCTGACTTGTGCTATCCGGCTCTCCGGCCGGTCGGATGTGTGCCTGATACACAGATATGAAGTTGTCAAAGTGCAGTAAAAGGGGACTATTTTGAACAAAAGAAAACCCCTTCACCTAATTCGCCGCTAGGTAAAGGGGGCTGCCGAAAAAAAATTTCATTTTATTTTAATATGGTAACGATAATTAGGAATTATATGATGGGAAATAAGGAAGTATCTGTTATGCATAATAAAGAATAATGCCAATTATTTAGTGGTAAAAGCGACAGATTATTTAAGATATTCGTTAAAGGACAGCAAAATAAATATGTTGGATAATATAAATTTGTCTATTGTCAAATAAGAAAGGAATCTCTTGAGTTATACACATATTGTTTTTGATATAGACGGGACACTGATTGACAGTAATTATGTCTCACTGCTTTCGTTACAACAAGCAATCAAATTATATACTGGAAACACTTTAGACTTGCAGAAACTTTCTTTTTCAATTGGATTACCTGCCAGTAATGTTTTTAAAGTTTTAGGTATAACAGATATAAAGTATGTGGAGGGTTTATGGGATGAATGTTATCAGCAATACATTACAAAGATACTTCCTTTTCCTGGAATAAAAGAGGTTTTAGAGATACTTGTTCAGAACAAATATACCCTTGGAATCATTACTTCTAAAACACGTTCCGAATATCAAAAAGAATTTGAACTCATGCAAATCAGTAAATACTTTCAATATTCTATTTGCTTGGATGAATGTATCAGCGCAAAACCTTCACCAGAACCACTATATACATATATGAAGCAAACAAAAGTTTTGGCTGAAAATATTTTGTATATAGGGGACACCTATGCCGACATGCAGTGTGCCCAA
>CAKTDK010000304.1 GCA_934541205.1 uncultured Eubacteriales bacterium | reverse complement strand
AACGGAGCATTAAAGAGAGTTGCTTGGTTGGTGTGATAGCAATATGTAAGCTTAAAAGGAATGGACTTATGAGGGCAGGACGAAAGAATTTTATTTTAGTAGTGCCTGACAGGATTTCCGCCTGTTACAAAGGGAACGCATATGTTTGTATGTGACTGAGGTGGGCGTTTTATACGTCAATCTGGGTGGTACCGCAGAAGTTTTTATAGGCTTTTGTCCCAGCGTAAGCTGAGGACAAAAGCCTTTTTTGATTCTCTGTCGCCGTTTTAAAATTAGAAAAAATATTTATTTAAAAAGGAGTTTTTAAAATGAAAAAAGTACCTCACAGACTATATTTAACAGAAGAGCAGATGCCGAAAAAATGGTATAATTTAAGAGCTGATATGAAACAGCAGCCCGATCCTATGCTTAGTCCTCAGACCCATCTTCCAGTAAAGGAAGAGGAATTGTATCCTATCTTCTGCAAAAAGCTTGCTCATCAGGAAATGGACTGCGAAAATGCTTATATCGATATTCCTGAAGAAATTTTAGAGATGTATAAAATATATCGTCCTTCTCCGCTTATAAGAGCTTATAATTTGGAAAAAGCTTTGGGAACACCGGCAAAAATCTACTATAAATTTGAAGGAAACAATACTTCGGGAAGCCATAAGCTTAATTCTGCCATTGCGCAGGCGTATTATGCTAAGGATCAGGGTCTTACAAGTCTTACAACTGAAACCGGAGCGGGTCAATGGGGAACAGCGCTTTCAGAAGCTTGTTCATATTTTGGATTGCCTCTTACAATTTATATGGTAAAAGTATCATATGAACAAAAACCTTTCAGAAAAGCCGTAATGAGAGTTTTTGACGGAGATGTTGTAGCGAGTCCGAGCAATACTACACAAGTAGGAGCAAAAATTCTTGAAAACGATCCAAATAATCCGGGAAGTCTTGGCTGCGCTATTTCTGAAGCTGTTGAAAAAGCCGTAACTACAGAAAACTGCAGATATGTACTGGGATCTGTATTAAATCAAGTATTGCTTCATCAGTCAATAATTGGTCTGGAATGTGAAACCGCTATGAAGCTTTTGGATGAATATCCTGATGTAATTATAGGCTGTGCGGGCGGAGGTTCTAATTTAGGTGGACTTATAGCTCCTTTTATGAGAGATAGAATAAAAGGTATAAAAAATCCTGAAATAATCGCTGTTGAGCCTGCGTCTTGTCCTTCATTTACAAGAGGAAAATACGCTTATGATTTTTGCGATACGGGAAAAATTACTCCTCTTGCAAAAATGTATACTTTGGGAAGCGGTTTTATTCCGTCTCCAAATCATGCCGGAGGTTTGAGATATCACGGTATGTCGCCTCTTTTGTCAAAGCTTTATTATGACGGATATATGAAAGCTATATCTGTCGAACAAAATAAAGTTTTTGAAGCAGCTGTATTTTTTGCAAAAAATGAAACTATACTTCCTGCTCCTGAATCAGCTCATGCGATTTACGGAGCTATTGAAGAAGCTAAAAAATGCATTGAAACAGGAGAAGAAAAGACTATTTTATTCGGACTTACCGGTACAGGATATTTTGATATGACAGCTTATGAATCATATCTTGATAAAAAAATGACAGATTTTATACCTACTGACGAAGATTTGCAAAAAGGTTTTGACAGTTTGCCTAAAATTTAATACAGAAATTTATTAAAAATGCAGAAAATAATATTTAGTATATTATTTTCTGCGTTTTTTTATTGTTTTATGGTATAATCAAATTGAAAAGATATAATTATTTTTGAGGAGAAGAAAATGAAAAAGATTGTATCGATAATACTGATGTTAGCAATGGTGCTTAGTTGTATAAGTGCGGTAACGATAGTATCGGCAAAAGAATCATCATTCACAGATGTAATCGGAAC
>CAKTDK010000303.1 GCA_934541205.1 uncultured Eubacteriales bacterium | reverse complement strand
GCAGAGAGCGCACAGATCCCTTATGAAGTATTGCAGAAGGTGACCAGCAGGATCATCAATGAGGTGAGCCATGTGAACCGGGTAATGTATGATATTACCAGTAAGCCGCCCGGAACGATTGAGTTTGAATAATGTACATGAGCCAAGAAATGCCGAATTTACGGCGTTTCTTGGCTCGTTTTTTGCCTGATGACAATCAAATGACAATAATTTAATCTATTAGTTACCAACGGATTGCATCTAAGCGTCGGAGGTATTCTTCACCCAAATCGGGTTCAATCATTTTTATGTAGTATGCTTTACCATACATATATTCCTTGAAGTTCAATTTTTTATGAGTTCTGCAATTTTTAAGGTGAGATGCAACACCATATTTTTCACAGTAAAACAATTCTTGATTAAATTTTCGCTTGTAATATTTGGGGACTTTAACAGTATCAGTTACAATCAGTCCAGTAATCATTTTGCGGTACGGATTTTTCATCAAATGCGTTTTATCATTGTTTATTTTAAATCCATTGGTACTAATAATTTCGGATATCAATGGAATAAGGAAGTCAATTTCATGTGAAGAAGAAAAAATCAAGTCATCAGCATATCGAGTGTATGTAATATCTTTGGTTGATATTGAGTTTAAAATTTGCTGATCAATTGGGTTGAAAATGATATTTGCAAGAGCGGGACTGCTAGGAGCTCCTTGCGGAAGAATACCATTATGTGTGCATAATTGTGCTAATGCCTGGGCAACGTCAGATGTGTATCCTATTCGATGAAAGACTTCAAATACTTGGTCAATATTAATTGAAGGAAAAAAATTATGGATATCCATACATAGTACTTGAGCTTTGTTAACGTGCATTTCAGCATTTGTTTTTATAGAATGTTGTTGAACAAAACCGTGACAACATTGATTAGTGGGGAGTTTATTTAGTATTTCTTCTAAAATCCAACGTTGACGTGATTTTAATGGTTTGCTAGGAGCCAAAATTATTCTTGATTTCCCCTTGGTATAGATTTCGAATTCATGGTAGCAATCAAGTTTTAGTGTATCAAGCATTAATATTTGGTCAAGGTGGTTCTTGTCAAAAATCACAGGCAAACTTTGGGAGATTAGTAAAGTAGCATAAGAACAGCATTTATCAATGTATGAAGTACTGAACCCTTGTTCAAACATATTAATTTTTAATCTATAGATATAATTATTTTCCATGTTAACCTCACAATAAAAGGGACAACTACTTAAAATTGGAACTTGCAAATTAAAGAGTTAGTTACGTTTTGCAAGGAGGCGAATGCACCTCAATCTAGTTATCCCTTTTTACATATTATCAAATTTTTTTGGAATATACAAGAAATCCCAATCAAATGTCTTTGTTTTTGGAGCAGAGAAATCCTTGCATGAAAAACTCCAATCATTCCACAGTTCAGTTACACTAGTGACTGCCTTTTCGGTTAAATACAATTTATCATTGTCTATTTTATAATATTCTCTCTCATATAGATTTCGTAATATGTCTGAAATTAGCGAAATATTTAACCCGATTTCATATTGCAACTGTTCCAAATTGATTTCGTGATATTTATGTATATAGCTTAATATTATTTCTTCATATGGTTTCATTTTTAATCGCTTTCTGCAAATATGCATTTATTTCGTTATTACTTTTTCTTGTTTTAAGATTGTTAACGGAGGGTCTGGTTTGTGAACGCCGCTCGAACAAAGGAGTATGAATATCGGAATATTCCCAAAAGTTACATAGTGTATTATTAGGAGTATTGTAATAAAAACTTATTGTTAATTTGCATTTGTCAAAGCCCATATCATATGTTTTTGAAGAGGTTTTTGCTTGATAGGAATCAATTATTTTTTCATATTTTTTGATGACTTCAATTACATGTTT
>CAKTDK010000302.1 GCA_934541205.1 uncultured Eubacteriales bacterium | reverse complement strand
TACATAGGCTGGATTCGTACATCTGATGATATAACCGAACGCGGAAATGCCAAGGTAACCGGTTTTAATATAGATGATTTTAAACCGTGCGGCAAAAAAATCACAGCAAAAGAGCTTTGGAATAACTACACGTATTTTATTAAGGCAATAATACCGTACGCCGAAAAATATGGCATTAAGCTTGCGCTGCATCCGGATGACCCGCCTCTTTCAAGTCTTGGCAGTGTTGAAAGAATAATGATTAGTTATAGGAATATAGAAAAAGCTATGAATGTTGTTAACAGCAATTTCCTGGGTGTTACATTTTGCCAGGCAACATACAGGATGATGGGGGAGGATATTTATTCGCTTATTCCGAAAATGAGTGACAAAATATTCTTTGTGCACTTCAGAAATGTTTCGGGTGATAAATTCCGCTTTTGTGAAACTTTTCACGACAATGGTGAAATTGATATGAAAAAAGCCATCAATCTTTATAAGAAATATACCCCTGATGTTCCTATAAGAGTTGATCATGTTCCGCTGATGGCGGGCGAAAAAAATGAAACTGCAGGCTATACTGCGCTTGGAAGATTATATGCAATCGGATATTTAAAAGGTCTGATGCAAGATGAGGAGGAATAAATATGAATTTTAATGTCAGAGAAGAGATTATTAAACTTACGCCGCAATGGAAAGGTGAACGCTTGCCCGACGGAAGACCAAAGGTCGACGAAAAGTACCTTAAGGCGCTAAAAAATCTGACGCTTGAGGAGGTATGGAAACCTATTTTTGTAAAAGGGTATGAGAGCCAGTTTGAAGGCAGACTGCATACATTGCATAATGACGGAAGAAAGCTGATCGGAAGGGCGGTCACTGCAACCTTTTGTCCGTTCAGACCTGATTTTGATGAGGTTGTAAAGAATATAGGGCGTTCGGAAAACAGAACCGGAACGTATAACCAATGGGTTATAGACAGCCTCATTGAATATGATGTTCCTGTAATAGATATGTATGACAAAATATACAAAGGTACATTCCTCGGTGGGAATTTAACGACAGCAATTAAAAATAAGACAAAAAATCCAAACGGCGGCGCGGTAATTTGGGGCGGTGTCAGGGATACAGAACAAATGAAAAAGATTGACGATACACAGGTTTATTACAGGGGTATAGACCCTACACCGATTCGTGATTTTATAATGACCGAATTTAACACCGTTACGAGGATTGGTAATGCAGTATGCCTGCCGGGGGATATAGTGTTTGGTGCAGGCGGAGGAGTGTTGTTTATACCGAGCCATCTTGTTGAAGAGGTAGTCGGAGGTGCAGCAAAGACACAGGTTAAAGACTTATTCGGATTTGAAATGATAACTCTTAACAAGTTTACTACTGCGCAAATTGATAAAAATACATGGACGAAAGAAATGCTTGATTTACTTATGGATTTCATAGAAAAAGATGACAGGGCGGCTCAGTACAGAGGGTTGGATTGGTCACATGAGTATGATCTTGCAATAAATGGTGATCCCAATGACACACAATCAGCATTATAATTTGTATATATCTTCATGTACGGAAGACGGGGGACTGTATCCTGCCGTAATTGACGGGGATGGCAAAATCGAATTTGCAGATATGATACCTCTTGCTGTGCCAATGTATGCAACTGATCCACAATCGTACTAACCTCACCAGTAATGCTATTATTCTCTTCGCTCGATTCTAACGTCTCGCTTGAGTGAGCAGTCACTTCCTCGGTTGCGGCTGAGATCGTCTCGATTCCCCGAATGATCTCACTGTTTGCGTCTGATAATTCAACAACCAGGTTTTCAAGGGAGTGGCTCTCTTTTCCAACTTTCTCGATGCATACTGCAATCTGTCCGAAACTTCTTGCTGTATTATCGGTTGCCTGGTTCTGTAC
>CAKTDK010000301.1 GCA_934541205.1 uncultured Eubacteriales bacterium | reverse complement strand
ACCGTTATTATGACCCTGCAATCGGACGGTTCATCACGGAAGACCCTGCTAAGGACGGATTGAATTGGTATGCGTATTGCGGCAATAACCCGATACGCTATGTTGACCCTACAGGACTGATTCCATCATTAGAAGATGCCGCTGAAATGGCATCGCGAAGTTATAATACATATGATATGTCCAGAAGTGGATTAGAAAGTCGTAAGTTAGGAGATGGTTGGCGTTTAATTGATGAGTGGAAAGGTAGCGAAGGATTAGAGATTCACATATATGTCAGAGGTGACGGAGAACATTCTTCATATACTGGTGCCAAGGAATATGCGTTTGTTAATAAAGGTTCCAGTACATGGGGAGATTGGGCAAATAATTTCCAACAACCTTTTGGATGGTCAACAGATATGTCTGAATCCATTGCAAAAGCAGAATATTTTGCCAACGGTGATTGGGGTAACTATGAAATTACATTTATAGGACATTCGAAGGGCGGGGCTGAGGCGGCCGCCAATGCTGTTGCTACAAACAGAAATGCTATTCTATTTAATCCTGCGGCCACTGCACTTAACAAATATGGACTAAATGCAAATACATATTCTGCTGATATGACAGTATATGTTGTTAAAGGGGAGCCGTTAAATGCCTTAAATTCATTATTGGGGGCAAAAGCGATAGACAATTATGAAACATTGCCGTTTTATTCGTGGAATCCAATAAAAAATCACTCTATGGAAGCTATTAAAAGCGGCGTGAAGGGACGGTGAATATTATGAATTTGAATATAAAAATATTAATTGTTGTTTCTATAATTGTAATTGCTATTATAACTATTATTTTAATTATGCCGTGGTTAATATTGATGATTGGGGGGTGTTTTTCATCAAATCCAAACACTCCTGAAATAACATATAGCGAATTTCCAATATGTTTAGAGTATGAAGTTAATGGGCAATATACCAAGGTGGAAGATATATTAATATGTGAGTTTGATGGTTTTGGATTCAATGAGGGTAATGGAAAGTTTAGAAAATGGAAAGCACGATTAAAAAGTGGTAATGACAGAATTACTCTCTTGAAAAATGACAACATTGAAATTTATTATTTTCCTGTAAAAGACGATTCACGATTGGCAGGCGTATTTATGGGAGATACAGAGTATTATTCGGGTGGTGTAGGTGATACTTTCCCTGATGCATGGTACACAACCAACTTTGATGACAAAACTATAAACGATTACATTATTAATGCTGACGATATGATAGATAGGTATAGTTTGAAACTCATTAAATGGGAATGTTCAAAACCAATAGATAACAAATTTGAATAATTTAACAACGCTCAATATTTCACGCAGAGAAGCAGGCATAAATGCCCGCTTCTCTGTCGACTGAAAAAGTGAATCCTCCATACTGCAAATTTATTACAAAACCGATGATACGGCGTACTATATTCGTGAATATATGAAATCATCAACTATGTTATACCGGTGATCCTGGTATGATATATCAGTATGCCCGATAGATAAGGGGTGAAATTATGGATTTAGATAAGGCTTATAATATATTAGATTTAATTTCTGAAAAAAATGTTATAAATCCAAGTGATATAGCGTTATTAATAAACTTATCACATCATGACGATTCGGAAATAAGAGCATATGTGGCTGAATTACTTGTGTCAGCAAATGACATTGAAGCTGAAAGAATACTGATTACTTTATCTTGTGACGAAGACGAGTTGGTAAGAGTCAATGCATGTGATTCTTTATCAGCATTTGCCACAACTAATTCATATAAACAATTACTTAAATGCATTTTAAACGACCAAAGTCTGCTTGTAAAAAAATATGCCATATTAAGTCTTATTGATATTATGAATTATGTTGATGCTGACAGAAGCGAATTAAGTAGGTTGTTTGAGGATTTA
>CAKTDK010000300.1 GCA_934541205.1 uncultured Eubacteriales bacterium | reverse complement strand
TGTCCTTGTGCGCGCACAAGAAACAAAAAATTGACGCAAAAGATACTTCAATTTTAATAAAAAGAGTAGAAAATTTATGCAATAATACTCATTTTATAAAAAGATTTTTTACGGATAAAGAAATAACATTATTTTCGCAAAAAAATAATTCCCCCAAAACAATAACCGCAAATTTTTGCGGTAAAGAGGCGTTTTCAAAGGCTATAGGTACAGGAATCAGAGGATTTTCCTTAAAGGATATTGAAATTTTAAGAGATAATTTAGGAAAGCCGTATGTAAATTTATATAATTCTCTTAAGCATTACAGTGAAGAAAATAATATTTACATTTCTTTTTCCCATACCGACAGTATTGCATCAGCTTTTGTAATTATTGAAAGGAAGCAGATTTAAATGAAATTATATTCCGAAAATCAAATGAGAAATATAGACAGCTTTGCTATAAATCAGCTTAAAATACCCTCTATCAGTTTAATGGAGAATGCAGGAAAAAATTCTGCTGATATTATTTTAAAAGTACATAATGTTAAAGATAAAAATATTCTTATTATCTGCGGCAAAGGAAATAATGCCGGAGACGGATTTGTAATTGCAAGATATTTATCATCTGCCGGAGGAAAAATTACTGTTTTGTTGACTATGGGAAGAGTCTTTTCACAAGAAGCTGAAAAAGCTTTTTCTTTTTTACCTGATGATGTGAAAGTTTTGGAATCTATTGATAAAATAAATGATTTTGAAGTATATGTAGACTGTGTTTTTGGGACGGGATTTAATGGAAAGCTTCCCGACAATATAAAAAGGGTTTTCGATGAAATTAATTTAAGTAATGGTTTTAAAGTATCGATTGATAATCCGAGCGGGTTGTCTATAGATAATACAGAAGGTGTTTTTAAAGCGGATTTGACTATTGATATACAGCTTTTAAAAACTCACCAGTTTATTTATCCTATGGCGGAATACTGCGGAGAGGTAGTATGCTGTGATATTGGTATTCCTGATGAAGCTGTAAAAGTAGAAGAAAGTAACATCTCCCTTATAGACAGGGAATATTTTAAAAATACTATTAAAATAAGAAATAAAAATTCTCATAAAGGAACTTACGGAACGGTTTGTTCATTTTGTGGAAGCCGTCACATGCCCGGAGCGGCAGTATTAGCAGGAAAAGCGGTTTTGAAGTGCGGAGCCGGACTTTTAAAAACATTTTCACCTTTTTCAATACATGATATAGTTTCTTCCAATTTGTTTGAAAGCGTTAATTTTAATTTGCCTGAGGATAGGGAAGGCACTATAGATATTGGTCTTTGTAAAATGATTGTAAAAGATGAAATTAATTCTTCTGATTGTATTTTAACGGGATGCGGTTTATCAAAAACAGATAATGCATTAAAATTGCTTAATATTATTTTAAAATATTCCAAATGTCCCGTTGTAGTAGATGCAGATGGAATAAATTTATTATCTGAGAATATAAATTTATTAGATGAATGCAGCACTGAAATTGTTTTAACTCCTCATCCGGGAGAAATGGCACGTCTTTTAAATGTTTCAATATCAGATATTCAAAATAACAGATTAGATACGGTTTTAAATTTTACATCACGATATAAAAATGTTGTTTTAGTATTAAAAGGAGCAGGAACTATAATTTCTGACGGGAAGAAAATAAATATCAACAATACAGGAAATCCTGGAATGGCCAGAGGCGGAAGCGGTGATATTTTAGCAGGAATGATCGCTTCGTTTATTGCTCAGAAATACAGTCTTTTTGATGCTTGCAGTATGGCTGTTTATGTACATGGATTATGCGGTGATTTTGCAGCGGAAGAAAAAACTCAATATGCAATGCAGTCCATTGATATAATTGAAAAAATACCGGAAGTTTTTAAATATTTATGTAATTGATTTTATATTTAAAAGAGGTATTATATGAAAAAGAT
>CAKTDK010000299.1 GCA_934541205.1 uncultured Eubacteriales bacterium | reverse complement strand
ATATGAGACTCCGTGCAGACTTTTTCAACCGGAAAGATATTATTCTTTTGGAGAGTATGCAAAACGGAGCTGTCTACTGTCTTATATTACTAAAACTTCTTACCGCTTCATTGGAAAACAACGGACATCTTATGCTGAATGAAGAAATTGTAATGACTCCGGCGATGCTTGCAACAATTACAAGATATGATGTCGGCACTGTCGAAAAGGCGCTGCAAATATTTATGCAGTTGGGATTGGTTGAACAGTTGCCTGACAATTCCTATTATATGTTGGAAATTGAGGGAATGGTCGGTAAAACATCAACCGAAGCTGACCGAAAAAGACTTGCACGGGCAAAGGTTAAGGCACTTAAAGGACAAACAGCGGATAAATGTCTGCCAAATGTCCGAACTTTGTCAGACAATCCTACGCCAGAGATAGAGACAGAAAAAGAAATAAAGACAGAAACAGATTCAGATAGAGAGTTATACGGGCGATACAGAAATGTATCGCTCACTCCCTCGGAATATGAATCTCTAAAAAACGAATATCCGCTATATGCAGATAAGTACATTGAAAGAATATCCGCATATATGGAGACCTCGGGTAAGCATTACAATAATCACTATGCAACAATCCTCAGTTGGTTAAGTAAAGACATTAAAACTGCAAACTATTCTTGCAAGGAGGGCGAAAGCTTATGACGTCAAATGAATTTGAACAGATTCAACGGTTAAATATGCTGAAATCTCTATGTTTTGAAGATGGTGCTTTGTATGGTTGGGCTTTTGATAAGGATAATGGCAAAAATCCGGTTATGAAGGTTGCAAGAGATTATGTTGCCAAGTGGTCGGAGGTTCTGCAAAACAATGTAGGGTTGCTGCTTTGGGGAGATGTGGGAACGGGCAAAACCTTCTTTGCAGCTTGTATCGCAAATGCCTTAATAGAACAGAATGTATCCGTCAGAATGACAAACTTCTCCTCCATTCTCAATGATTTGTTTTCAGAAAGTGATAAAAATAAATATCTTGACAGGCTCAACGACCACGATCTTCTGATCATAGATGATTTGGGCATTGAAAGAGGTACGGAATATGCTTTGGAACAGGTATATAACATTATAGATACACGATATAAGAACGGCAGACCTCTTATCATAACAACAAATTTGACATTAGAAGAACTGAATTACCCCACAGATGTTCAGCACAAACGAATTTATGATCGAGTGTTGGGAATGTGTGTTCCCGTAAAATTTATCGGGGTAAATTTCAGAAAACAAGAAGCCACAACAAAAATGTCGACGGCAAAGAGACTATTCGGAATGGAGGATAAATAATAATGGCTTATGTAGTTTTAAGATTTTCAAAACAAAAAGGCAATCCTGCTGCAAGGATAGAAGCACACCACGAGCGTACAAAGGAGGAATACAAAAGCAATCCCGATATTGACACTTCAAAGAGTAAAAACAATATTCATCTTATCACACCGCAGATGAGATACAAAGCGGAGGTTGACAGGAGAATTAAAGAGTCGGGATGCCGTATTCGTAAAGACAGCACAAGGTTTGTAGACACTTTGATTACCGCAAGTCCCGAGTTTTTCAAAAATATGACACATGATAAAATGGTTGAATATTTCAAAAAAGCAGTTGATTTTATGAAAAGTAAAATCAGACCGGAAATGTTTTTTTCGGCGGTAATTCATCTTGATGAAAAGACACCGCATATGCACTTATGCTTTGTTCCCTTAACAGAGGACAACAGACTCACAGCAAAAGAAATACTCGGCAACCGTGCAAAGCTTTCCAAATGGCAAGATGAGTTTCACGAATATATGCTCACATTCTATCCTGATATAGAGCGAGGAACCTCGGCAACACTTACCCAAAGAAAACATATTCCGAGCTACATATTCAAATCAGCCGCAAAACTTGAGAAAATGCAATCGGAGATTGAGGAAGTATTAAAA
>CAKTDK010000298.1 GCA_934541205.1 uncultured Eubacteriales bacterium | reverse complement strand
AAGTAAAACAAGCCATTATGGAAGGAAAAATTGTGGCGGAAGGGGGCGCATGGGTTGAACCTGATACCAATATCCCGTCAGGGGAAAGTTTAATCCGGCAATTTCTTTTCGGGAAAAAATTCTTGCTGGACGAGTTTGGAATTAACAGCGAAATTTTTTGGTTGCCGGACAGCTTTGGGGTAAGTGGCGCAATGCCGCAAATAATGAAGGGGTGCGGAATCAAGTATTTTATGAATGCGAAAGTAACATGGTTATATAACGGAGGAGACCCGATTTCTCACAATACCTTTAAGTGGCGTGGAATAGATGATTCTGAAATTTTGACGAATATTATCCAAGGATATGAGGCGTCAACCATGCCCTTGGGTGTAGCAGAGGTATGGAACAGAAATGCTGAGAAAGAAGATATTCCGGCGGGACTTTTGGTTTATGGTTATGGTGATGGCGGCGGCGGAGCAACAAGGGTTCATATTGAGTGTGCCGAAAGAGAAAAAAATTTAGAGGGTATGCCGAAAATTGAACATAAATCGCCCAAAGACTTCTTTGAAACGGTGAACAATAAATACAATGTTGAAAAAACATTTGTCGGAGAGCTTTATTATGCAGCACACCGTGGGACATACACGTCTCAGGCAAAAACAAAGAAGCTTAACAGAAAAAGTGAATTTGCTCTGCACGATGCGGAAATGTGGTCAACATTCTTTGATAAGTCAGTAAAACCGGAGATAGATGCTTTATGGAAAAAGGTATTATTTAACCAATTTCACGACATTATTCCGGGATCAGCCATAACAGATGTATATATCTTGGCAGAAAAAGATTATAAAGAAGTTTTGGAGTGCTCGGAGAATATAATTGACGGTGTTTTAAATTGTATGCTTGATAAAAAAACCGATACATATACAATATTTAATTCACTTTCGTGGGACAGAAAAGTCCTTGTAGAATTGCCATGCGGATACACCACAGCAGAAAATTGTGAAACTGAGATGGTGGGGGATAAGGTTGTAGCTTTGTTGAACGTGCCTTCTTGTGGGTTTAAATCTTATAAGCTGGGCAAAGAAAGATTGCCGGAAACGAAAAACAAAGAGCGGCTCAGTTTGGAAAATGAGTTTATTAAGGCAAAGTTCAATAAAAAAGGAGAACTTATCAGTATTGTTGACAAGGAAAGCAATATGGAATTTTTATCAGGAAATTCCAATCAAATCAGAATGTATCAAGATTTTCCGATGTCAAGTGATGCTTGGGATATAGACAGCTTTTATGAAAAAACTGAAATTGAACTGTGTGATGACGCTACAGTAACTGCTGAACATATGGGTAATCTATATAAAAGTATTATTATAAAAAGGAAGATAAATAATTCACAGATTACACAGAGAGTGCTATTAAAAAAAGGAAGCAGAAGGCTGGATTTTGAAACAGAAGTTGATTGGCGTGAAACACATAAGCTTTTAAAGGTTGACTTTAACACAAATGTACATACCGAGGACTTGATTTCTGAAATTCAGTTTGGGCATATAAAGCGTCCAAATCATAAAAACAGGCAGTATGATGCTGACAGGTTTGAGGTTTGTCAGCATAAATGGTCGGCGCTTTGTGAAAGCGGACGCGGTTTTGCGGTATTAAATGATTGTAAGTATGGTGTGAGTGCAGATAAGGAGAGAATCAGTCTTACGCTTTTAAAGGCAGCGGCTGATCCGGCACTTAATGCAGACAAGGGTATTCAAAAGTTTACATATTCAATCATGCCGTTTAGCGATAGTTTATACAGCAGTAATGTAATAAGAGAAGCGTATGAGCTTAATAGCCCCGCTATAGTTAAAGAGGGGTTTGCGGGAGAAAAATCATTTATTAAATGTTCCGAAAAAAATATCATAATTGATACAGTAAAATCTGCTGAGGATGGAAGCGGAAATATTATTATCAGAATGTATGAAGCACATAATACCTT
>CAKTDK010000297.1 GCA_934541205.1 uncultured Eubacteriales bacterium | reverse complement strand
GGATCTTCAAATACATAGCCTTCAGTAAACTCTTCAAAATCCACTTTTGTCAAAACATCGCTGTCCGCAGTCTCTGCACTTGCCTGTATTTTGTATGCCGACGTAACCGCAGCGCACATAACAAAAGACATAAACAGTGCCGTAATCTTGTTCTTTTTCATAAAATCAACCCTTTCATTTTAATTTTTATAATAAATAAGCCCTCCGCTTAATTATTTCGTGATCGTTCCGACCGTACCTGTATTGCCTATCTTTGTAAAATCCACCACCTCAAAATTCTTTAACTGTTTTAATATCGGTGAATTTTTCTTTATTGTAAAATTGCCGTTATCAAAGTCCTCGAAAATGCTCTTGTCCGCCGCCATAACGTTATACTCAACCGTCCCGGTCTTTTTTGCCTCCTCCGATAAAAGCACTTCTCCCGAATTAAACAGAATATTATTCGTTACCGTATTGTTTATCGGAAATTCATTATCCGGGTTATCTATCATTTCCGCGCTCTCCGGTTTATAATACTTCCAGTGAGGAACAGTAAGATAATTATTCTGTATTATTTCTGCCATTTGCGTTCTTTGATACGGATATGCCCAGTTGACTATATTTATCGGTTCGTCGCAGTCAATAAATACATTCGCGTTCATTATCGCTTTTCTGCCGCCATGCGAGAATATTCCGCATTGGAGATTTTTAAAGGTATTTCCGTAAACTTCACCGCCCAAAAATCCGTCATCAAAATATATCGCATTATTTCTCCATGCTCCTCCCGTGCCTTTCGGCAAGTCATGAAAATAATTATATCTGAATACATTTCCCGTCTCCGACCATTTTCTTCCCAGATATACAGCGCCTGCGTCTTCTGCGGTCAACAGGCAATCATGCACATCATTGTATTCAAAAATATTATCCTGACCTTGAATAATAAACGCATTGTGAGTTGTATTGTACATTTCATTGTGAGCCGCACGGTTTTTATATCCGTTTAATGTAATTGCCGGCTTATATGTGGTTTCAAGCTTTGCAAAATCATGTATTTTGTTATTTTCAACATTTACATTTCCGGCATCAAGCTCTGCATTTCCTCCCGCATTTGATACCAATATCCCGCGCGATCCCAGCCAACAAACCAAATTATTTTTAATTTCACTGTCCTTTACGCGGTCGAATATTATACCTGCCGTTCCGCCCTTCGATATTTCGCAGTTTATAACGCTGATGTTATTACAGTTATATGCTTTAAAGATATTGCTTCTTGAAAGTGACATCTTTATATTTTCAAAGGTAATATATGCACAATCCTTCATGTGCACTATCCCTCCGTTCATCATTGCAAGCTCATAGCCGCAATCCTCCAAATTCTCTGAAATAACATATAATTTTTTCGTTTTCCTGTCAATATAAAACTCATTTTCCGCGTCCAGCTCTTCAAAAACATTGGAAAAATAAAATTCTTTTCCCTCTGTCGGCGCATATCCGCTTTGAGAATATGCACGCTTCATCTTTATTGTTTGTGCCGCTGTATTTACCTCGGCAGGTGCAAACCAATCCGCCCATCTGTACCTGAAATATCCGAAAATCCAAACATCATCGGAATTTACCCATTTTTTAGAATCCTCATAGCTATATCCGAACTCTGCCATCTCATGATGCTCATCTGTAACATCATCTTCATAGTCTTTATCAAGCTTTCCCTCTTTTATAACATTTTTTATCGTCAGAAAACCGTCGTTTGGGTATCTTGCATATGTCATCATTTCTCCGTTTTTAAATAAAATGGGTGATGATTCGCTCATATCATAATAGTTTGCAACACCGCACGGTTTTAATGACGGAACCTCAACTAAATTATACTCAGTCAGATATTCGGTCAAATCAGCACAATATGCTTTATTGCGCACATTGCTCCTCAGCCTTTTTAACATTTTTTCATCGGTCAGTTTTTCAAAATTATCAACATTTACTC
>CAKTDK010000296.1 GCA_934541205.1 uncultured Eubacteriales bacterium | reverse complement strand
CAATCAAAATCCACCTTTACTCTTTGATTTTTTTTTGAAAGCTCTATTGCAGTTATTTCCTCATTGTCTTTATCAAAATATACTTTGGCTCGCATACCCAATAATTCATCGGCATCGAAAGAAACATTGCAGTTATAGCTCACATGGTCAAGCTCTATCTGATTTTCAAAAGCATTTGCGCTTGTAACATATGCCGAAAACAATCCGCACGCTGTAATTACACCCTCTTTAATTTCTATATTTTTTGAAGAAAGCAATGTATTTCCCTTATCGCTGTAAGTATATGAAACATTATCGCCGTCAACAGACACAACCGCCAAGGGAACGAACAGTGCATTGTAAAGCAGACGGTAAATATCGCTTCTTTTCGGCTCTGCGATATTTTCTATCCCCTTTAATAACCCGATTTCTTCGGCAATGCTCATATACCCTGTCGGGAATCCGCCTCTTGATGTTGCAATGTCTGTATAATTCATCGCGGATAACAGTACTTTAACACATTGCTCCATACTTATTTTCTCATCTGCCGCAAAATATTCCTTTGAATATCCCTTGATTATCCCTCTGTTATATGCCGTAATTATTTCGTTGTAATATATATTATCCTTGTCGAGATCCACAAAATATATGCCGTCATCATTACTGTAATCTACCGTATCAATCGACAAAAGCTTTAAAGCCATCTTCGTAAATTCACCGCGCGACACAAATTCATCGCTATCCGATAAATCACAGATCCCCAGCGAAAAAAGAGTTTTTTCATATTTATTATCCGTGTTTTCATCGGCACGAACGGCTATAGTTCCCGCAATGATTACCATACTTAAAATAAAAGCCGTTATTTTTCTCATTTTGTCCCCTCCAATACAGCAAGCAATTTTTCCGCTAATTTTGCAGCCTGCGCCTTTGTAGCATTAGCTTTAGGCATCATCATTTCCTCTCCCATACCGTTTATCAGATTCATTCCAACGCAAACATCAACCGAATCCCATGCCCACTCCGATATATCGCTCTTATCCTTAAACGCCGTGGCTGACTTTGTAACATCAATATTTTTAACTTTTAAAATATTTGCACACGCAACGCACAGCTCTTCTCTTGTTATAAAGCTTTGCGGTCTGAAATTTATACCGTCACCGTTCATTATCCCTGCATTTTTAACGCTGCAAACCGCGTCTGCATACCATTCGCTTCCGTCAACGTCCAAAAACAGATCGGTATACTTTGTATCTAATTCAAGCAGCTTTGAGATAAGCATTGCAAATTCGGCACGGGTTATATTTTTATCGGGATAAAATTTTCCGTTATCTCCGTTAATTATCTTTTTATCATAAAGCTTTTCAATGCTTTCTTTCGCCCAATGGGCTGATATATCGTTCAATCCCAAATCCTTGTCCGGAGCAATTTTATCGGGTTCTTTAACTTTGTCATTTTTTGCAAACCCTACGGGAATATTCACCGCCGCTCCGCCGCTGCCGCCTCCCGAACCTTTTGAGCTTGATCCTCTGTCAGATGAACTCCTCTTTTTAATATCGGCGCTTACCTCAACCGTATCGCCGTTATTCGGATATTCTGTTGAAACAGGGGTAATTTTTGCCACTAATGTCCCCGATGCATTATTGTCGATACTTATTCCGAGTCCCGTCCCTAAGGATACACCGTTTAAAAACCATTCAACCGATGTCTGTCCCTCGCGGTCATTGTTGATATCGTAAAACACATAAGAAAAGAAGAAAAAATCATAAATTGGGGTAATCTTCTTAACACTAAGGTTGATTTAAAAACCGATTTAAATATTTTAAATAACAATTTTTATATCGAATGTGACAATAAACGTTCAACTCAAATAATAAACAGCAATATTATAGAAACATTAAATGAGCTTAATGAAAAGGTTGTTGTTGTTGATATTGACGAAGAAGTTGTAAACACTTGCAAAAAATATTTACCAAAAATTGCAAGCG
>CAKTDK010000295.1 GCA_934541205.1 uncultured Eubacteriales bacterium | reverse complement strand
CCCTATGGTATCTAGGTTAAAGTTTCTCAACATGAAGAAGTATTTGGATGCCTGCACCCGGATTGATGGCCTTTTCGTCATCTCTAATGCTTTAAAAGAGTATTTTACTTCCATAGGCGTCCCTAAAGAGAAGATTCATATCATCAATATGACAGTGGAAGCATCTCGTTTTGACGGACTTGTTTGCAATCCTAAGGAACGCTATATTGCATATTGCGGTAAAGCAACAAATAACAAGGATGGAGTAGATGAGCTTATCAAGGCTTTTGCAATTACTGCAAAGACGCATCCTGATGTCAAACTCTATATCATTGGTGCGCCCCCGAAGCACTCTGATGAGTCGGGTAATCTGGAATTGGTGGAAAGACTTGGTATTTCGTCAAAGGTTGTCTTTACCGGTCTTGTTACTGCCAATGAGATACCCCAAATGTTGAAGGATGCAGAGATCCTTGCACTTGATCGTCCCGACAATATGCAGTCAAAGTATGGATTCCCTACCAAGTTGGGAGAGTATTTGCTTACCGGTAATCCAGTTGCTATCACACGAGTCGGAGACATTCCGATGTTCCTGAAAGACGGTGTGACTGCTCTGTTAGCAGAACCTAACTCGCCAGATCAATTTGCAGAGCAATTGAACTGGGCACTTGATAATAGGAAGGAAGCCCTGAAGATAGGTGCAGCAGGAAAAGAGTTAGCCCTTGAGAGCTTTGACTCTGTGATTGAGACTAAAAAGATGATTAAAGTAATATTAAACAACAGATAAATATGAATAATCTTATTTATAGACTATTGTCTTTGATATATCGAAAAGTCACCCCCCCCCGCATCTATGCGAAATTCTTAGGTGTATCGATTGGCAAAAACTGCTCTATTGCAACTAAGGGCTTCCCACGTGAAGGTTATCTGATTACCATAGGTGATAATGTACAGGTAACTGAAAATGTGTGTTTTTATACTCACGGTGGAGGTTGGGTAATGCGACAGGAATATCCCGATTTTGATTCTTTTGGAAAAATAGTCGTCGGTAACAATGTCTACATTGGAAATGATGTTAAAATCATGCCGGGTGTTACTATAGGGAATAATGTAATCATAGGTACTTCTTCGGTTGTTACGAAGAGTATCCCAGATAATGTGGTGGTGACTGGAATTCCCGCACGAATTGTCAAAACGATAGAAGAGTACAAAGAATTAAACTTGAAATACAATCTTAATTGTAAACGTTATAGTTACTTAAAGAAAAAAGGATACCTGCTATCATTGCCTGATTCTTCATTTATTGTTAAATGAAAATTAAGTAATCGCAGAAATCGTATGTTAAAAAAAATCCTCAATCGATTGTATTATTATTTTGCATCACCAGAGAAGTATGCAAGATTTATTGGTGTAAAGGTTGGAAATGGATGTTATATATCAACGAAACATTTTGCAACAGAACCTTACCTGATTACCATTGGTAACAATGTTAGGATTGCTCCAGGTACATCATTCTATACGCATGGTGGAACTTGGAGCATTAGAAAAAAATATAATGACCATACGCTTGATACTTTTGGGAAAATCAGTATTGGCAACAATTCTTATATCGGAGAAAATTGCATGATAATGTTAGGTGTAACCATAGGCGAAAATTGCCTGATTGGTGGTGGTAGTGTGGTTTCTTGCTCTGTGCCAGATGGTGTTATGGTTGCTGGCAACCCTGCAAAATTCATAGGCTATACTGATCAATTCTACCAAAAAGTAAAAGCCAATAGTGCATTGTGCTGCAAAGGGCGGAAAGGGTCAAAAAAACAATATTTATTATCACTTGAGGATGAATTTTTTGTTAGAAAGCCCAATATAAAACTTCCTGAAAAATAATTGGTCTAATCATGGCTTCAAATAAAAGAATAATAGTATCTGATGCAACTTTGGGTCCTGGAGGTGCGGAACGTGTTTTGTCCGTTCTTTCGGGTACTTTTGCAGAACATTATGAAGAGGTTGTTTAC
>CAKTDK010000294.1 GCA_934541205.1 uncultured Eubacteriales bacterium | reverse complement strand
TGCATCATATTCCCAGCCTCGGTAATTTTCATTTCCTGTCGGGCTGTCAATCCCCCAAATAATTCTGTAAATATCTTCCGCGGAAATTCCGCTTTTACTGTACTTCATAACCACTTCTCCGTCTTTACATACAGACAAATCGGCAGTTTTGTTTTTTAAATCCACAATATATTCAAAATGAGCAGAAGCTTTTCCTATCTTATTTTTATAATGATCTATATATTTTGATAAATTCGTTTCAAACATTCCGCCGTCTTGGTACAGCAACAATGTGAATATTGCGGATTTTTCTCCCTGAACGGCACCCAAAGCTTTATAGGCGCCGGTTGCGGAGCCGAGTCTTAAATCATAAGAAATTTTGCAAATCCCATCCTTTGCGCTTTCATCAAGCTCATATACCGTCCTGAAATTTGCCGTATCCTGCGGTTTTTTCTCCATTTTCAATGCCTTAGAGCCTGTTATCGGATCCGTTTTAATTGTTACTGTATTATCTGCATTTTGCCCCTCGAACCTTATTTTACCGCCGCAAAATATTTGTCCTTCGGTTATCTCTTCACCTTCGGAATAATTCTCAAAATCGATTTTTTCAATCACTTTTCCGAACACACCGTTTTCATATGTATCGGCAAAAACCGGTAAATTTATCAAAATAAGACAAGACATCAGTTCAACGCTGATAATTTTTTTCAACAATTTACTTTCCATAATCTTATATCTCCTTTATATCACCGCCTCAAAAAAACGTATTTCAAACAGTTTTTTCTTTTCAGAGCCAAAATAATTAACATATTTCTTTAAAATGTTATGGCGGTTTTATTAATAACTTACAAATATATTATAATATACAATTATTGGGTTGTCAATTTCAAAAAATTATAATATACTTAAGAAAATTAGATATTTGTATTTTTTTGGCTGTTCAAAAGGAGGAGCGTTTACCATGAATACCGGTATATTTATTCCGTTTTCCACAATTTCAAAAAATGCACTTGCATATCTCAACGGCGTTTGGATAACCCCAAGCTTTCAAAAAGCCGGAATGACATACAGTATGTTTTTCCACGATTATTATGAGGTGGAATTTATCATATCCGGAAAAGTACAGCTCCAAACCCCCTGGGGCAAAAAAATAATATTGCCGCCCGGCTCCGTTTATTGCACATCTCCTCTGCACGCGCGGGAGCTTGTATATCTGGAGGCAAGCGAAATATGCAACGTAAGCTTTGACAGCAACTTTGTTCCGGACGATATCATAACGTTAATAAATAAGCAATATACACCGCTGATAGCCCAGCCGGACGCAGAAACACTGAATTTCATTAAAATGCAGCTCAGGCAAATGTCTATAGAAATTTCCGAACAGCGCCCCATGTATAAAACGGTAGTTTCAAAGCTTTTACAAAGTATTATCATTATGATTTCACGCCTTTCTCCGACGGACTCCGATATCGATAATTCTCTCATACAAAAATGCCTCTTTATTATTTTAAATAATTATAAAGATGCTGTTACTTTGTCCGATATTGCAAAAACCTTGGGGATAACTCCGTCGTATCTCGGGAAATTATTCAAAAAGAATTTTAAATGCAGCTTTAACAGCTATATTAATGCCATAAAAATATCGCACGCAAAGTCAATGCTTGCCCTGACAGATAAAAACATCAAGGAAATCGCACAGTTATCCGGCTTTGATTCTGTCGAATATTTTAATTATGTTTTTAAAAACAATACCGGAATGTCTCCGTCAAACTATAAAAAAAGCTTTAAAGATATTGATATGCAAATACACGAATATCTCTTAAAACCGCAAAAAACGGAATAATAAAAATTTTAGAAGAACCGAAAATTCAATGCTATATTCACTCTGCATTTAAGCAAAGACGGATATAGCATTTTCGTATTTTTTCACAAAATTAACCAAATTTACAAATTCTTACCGACAAAATGACAGATTTTACCCGAAACTATTGCAAATATCAAAAAATGTGATATACTTATTAT
>CAKTDK010000293.1 GCA_934541205.1 uncultured Eubacteriales bacterium | reverse complement strand
GCATTAGGCCATCCTGCATAAAATGCTGCTTGAGTTATTATTTCCGCCATTTCTTCTTTGGTTATTCCATTATTTTTAGCATTTAGCAAATGATATTTTAACGAACTATCCGCTATCCCTTTTCCCATAAAAACACATACTGTAACTAAAGCTCTGTCTCTTAACGATAATTTATCTTCTCTTGACCAAATCTCTCCAAATAATATATCATCATTTAACTGAGCAAATTTAGGAGCGAATTCTCCAAGACTTTCTCTTCCCGCTGTCTGTTTTTTCATAATATTTCTCCTTATAAATTACTTATCTATTTTTCTTTAAAATTTCTTCTTTTTAGTAAAATTATTATATAATATTTTTTATTGACAATAAATATCCGATATATTAATATGGTATTAACTTAAAGTTTAAGCAAAGTTGGGTGAAAAACATGTATAATAATCAGCTTGATATCTTTATAGCTGTTGCAAACTATAAAAGCTTTTCTAAAGCCGCTGAAATACTTTTTATCTCTCCCACAGCAGTTATGAAACAAATGAATAACCTTGAAAATCGCATAGGAATAAAGCTTATAGAACGTTCTTCCCATGGAATAAGCCTTACAAATTCAGGAGAAGAATTTTACAAAGCTTCAAAATTTATTATAAAATATTCTGCGGATACTTTAAATAAAATCAAACAAAAGGAAAATACAGAAAAATGCATAATAAGAATAGGCACTTCTGTCCTTAATCCATGTAAAGTGCTTATGGATTTATGGGGAAAGGTAAATAACATATATACCCAATTTAAAATAAGCATTGTTCCTTTTGATGATGACCACAAAAACATATTAAACGTTATAAACAATATAGGTAAAAATTTTGATTTTATTATCGGAGCCTGTGATTCTCCTCAATGGCTGTCACGCTGTAATTTTTTTAAGCTTGGTGAATATAATGAATGTATTGCCGTTCCAAGAAATCATCCTCTTTCTAAAAAAAAGCTTTTACAAATAGAAGATTTGTACGGAGAAAAACTATTTTTAGTGAAAAAAGGTGTAAGCCTAACTCTTGACCGTCTTCATGATGAACTCGAAAAAAAACATCCTCAGATACAGCTTGAGGATACTTCCTTTTATGATATACAAGTATTTAATGCCTGTGAACAAAACGGAAATATTATGCTGACCCTTGACGCCTGGGCAGACGTTCATCCATCATTTGTAACTATTCCTATTGGTTGGAACTATAAAATCCCATATGGAATTTTATATTCTATTACTCCGTCAAAAGATGTTAAAGAATTTTTAAATATTATAAAAAAAGTGCAGTTATAATAACTGCACCTTAATTTATCTTAAATTAAAAAATATAAACTTATAACCAAAAATGCCGTCTTTTAGACGGCATTTTTCACATATATTTTTTAACACTATCAGGAATCTCAGATGGATCAGCTGAAACAGTAATAACAAATTCTTCGGTATCAGTAATTTTTTCGTTTATTTTGTCGAGAAAAGCTCCGAAATTTTCAATATCATCATTACAAATCTTAGTAATAGAATCAATAAAAATAGATTTTATATCATAATTTGAAGCTATCATGCCGGCAACAAAACCATATAAAGCTTCATAGCTTTCAATACCAAATTCTTCAGTATTAACAAGACGAGCTTTATGAGAAATATCATAAGTAAGTTTTACGCCTTTTTCTATACAAGCAACACTTCCCTCATCTTTTTTTACAGCTTGATTCACAAGCTCAATAAGGGTTTTAGTCTTTCCATGTCCTTTTTTACCAACAATTAATTTTATCATGTCAGCATCCTCCTAAATGTGTTTATTCCTTTTATTTTAGTAATTACATTATACAATATTACAGATAATTTTTCAATAGCCTTTGTATAAATTTAATAAAATAAATACAATTTTTTAACTGTTAATTCTTTTTTCTAAAACTTCTTTTTTATCTTCATATCCCGGTTTTCCCAACAGAGCAAACATATTTTTCTTATACTCTTCAACTCCAGGC
>CAKTDK010000292.1 GCA_934541205.1 uncultured Eubacteriales bacterium | reverse complement strand
GACATGTACTTCCTTGTTTTTTCCGTTTCTATCGCTGTAACGAATAACAGGATTTCTTCTTTCATTTTCAGAATCATCAGAATTAAAACCGCGCACATCCGTTATATCTTCAAAGTCAACAACCACCGGAACCGTTTTATCCGCTATATAAACGATCTCAGTTTCGCCACCTCGCTCATATGTGTAGTAATCCACACTCCTGCCGAGATATGTATAGTATCCGAATCCGCTATAATAAGGATTCTCGTAAACAGTTGCACCGATTCTGATTTCATTTTCTCCGGCAGCGCTGTAGCCGTTGATTGAGATGCCGTGAATTGATGTGACCTTTCCGCTATGTTTTTCAACCATAAACCGTTCGCTGAGATATGTGCCGTCACTGACTTTGTATTCTCGCTTTCCGCTATTCATGGTATAAGTTTCTTCAAGATAGTTCGTATCGAGAGTTTTGAATATCATTTTTGCAGCTTCGGCGCCGGAAAGATTTTCACCGGCAGAAATTTTATCCGTTATTTTCAGCTTTGCCGCATATTCCAAATACTTTCCGGGATAATTCCCCGATATTACTTCATCATATCCCAACATTCTCACGCATATTGCTGCCGCCTCTTCCGACTTAATTATGCGATCCGGCTCAAACTTTCCGTTTTCACTTCCGCTTACAAGCTTTATCATTGCAGCAGTGTTTATATATTTACCTTGCTCTCCCGAAACATCACTGAAAACAGCTGCGCCGTCAATAGGTTCAACTCCCATTGCCTGCAATGCAAGCACAGTGAAATCTCCTCTCGTTATAAGTGCCTTTTCATCATATTCCGCAGATATTCCTATGCGGTTAAGCAGGAGTGTGCGCTCTCTGTAGCTTTTTCCGGCAACCGGGGTTGAAACCGCGTTTGTCAGCGGCGCACAAAGGATTGACAGAATCACCGTGATACCCACAACCCTAAAAAAAATTTTTTGAGTCTTTTTCATGTAAACAATTCTCCTTTTCCCATTACTGCTCTTTGTGAATATTATACAAAACATTGCACATATTTTCATTACAATACTTGTGATTTTATCAAATACCTCTATACAATTCTTGTTTTTCTGCCCTTATATTATTCATCAATTGGTGTATTTTTCCTATATTGTACGGGAGATACACTTGTAATCTTTTTAAACACACGCGCAAAATTTGAAGAGCTGTTAAAGCCTGTAAGTTCCGATATTTGAGTTATTGACAGAGGGGTGTCACGCAAAAGTTTTTTTGAATTTTCAACTCTTACTCTTGTCAGATATTCAACAAACGAAATTCCGACGTTTTTTGCAAATATGCGTGATATCTCATACTTACTGATATAAAAGTGCCTTGCCAGCACATCAAGCGTTATTTCCTGTTCATAGTTTTTTTCCAGATACTCAACAATTTTATCTGTCAAAACATTATCATTATAAACAGTTTCTTTTTCTGACTTCTTTGCAAAAAAAGTCAAAAGGCTGCATAGAAGCAAGCGAAATACCTGAACATCGCATGAATTTTCCGCATCGTTATATTTCAGCATTTCCATCATTATGTTCTTAACAAAATCAGCTTCTTCATCATTCAACTGAAAAATCACCTGGTTCTGCTGAAAGGCTGAAAAAACATCGACTTCCATTGCAGTTGAAAAATTACCTATAAAATCCTTTGTGAAATTTATCATATATTTCCTGTATTTCTTTTGCCTGTGCTCAGCATTCTCCACCGTTTTATGCAGAGTATACGGCGGCACAAGCGCAACGCTGTTTTTATTCAGTATATACTGCTTTTTCTCGGCAAACAAAATTCTTTCTCCGTCAAGAATATACAGTATTTCGTAGTGGGAATGATTGTGCACATTCTTCATCGTTATATTGTCAATGTACTGTTCCGAAATATAATGAGTGTAAAATTTATTTTCTCCAAGCAGGAAATCGTATTCAAATTTTTTCATCAAATCCCTCCAATCCGCTATCAATATATAAACTCTGCTATTCAATTCTATTTTATAC
>CAKTDK010000291.1 GCA_934541205.1 uncultured Eubacteriales bacterium | reverse complement strand
GATAGCCTGCTCTTTTTCATTATATAGCGTCGAAAAGAACGTTTGAATGGTATGAAAAGGAATTGTTTTTGGCAGAAGTTTTGGTTCGCGAAAGCGCAGATCTAATTTAAGAAAGGGATTCTCGCTTAACAATTCTTTATATTCCATATAATGAAAAAAAGCCTTCAGACTGGCAATTTTTCGACGAATTGTTTTGGGCTGATATTGTTTGTGCAGTTCTGTGATATATAAATCGACGGTATTTTTTGAGATGGCTTCCGGAAAGTTTGAAGAAAAGTCAAGATATTGTTTTAAGTCAATATTGTATGCTTTTATTGTTTTTTTATCTAAGTGTTTTCTGCATTCACAATAGTCAAGATATTCTCGTACATAGTTGTTTAAAGTATTCATTATGAAATATACTCCTTTGTTATTTATATAATAGATAGTAAAGCTATATTTACAATAACATAAAGGGTAGTGGTTTCATGAAGATATTTGGGTTTGCGAAAAGTCAGATAAAACCCCATTGCTTTTTTTCCCAATTAATCATATACTAACTATACATAAACTAATTATACAATTACTAATTGCACGATTAGTAAATTTATATAAATGATTGGAGAACGGTATGTTTGTTGGAAGGGAAAAGGAACTGCAAAAACTGAACGAATTATATCAGAGTGATCAATTTGAGTTCGTCGTATTTTATGGCCGCAGACGTGTGGGAAAAACGACTTTGATCCGTGAATTTATGCAGGAAAGAAAGGGCATCTATTACATGGCAGTGGAAGGTGCGAAAAAAGAAAATTTAAGCGGATTGTCAGAAGCATTTGCCACGCAGGAGGAACAGGCAATTTCCAACATGACGTTTCGGGATTATGAAGCATTATTAGGACATATTGATGATCTTGCCAGACGAAACATACGTGTTGTGGTTGCGATTGATGAGTATCCGTATCTGGCAGCTTCTTATCCTGCAATTTCATCTATGATACAAAAGCATATTGACGAGTGCTGGAAAGACAGTAAACTTTTCCTGATATTATGCGGTTCGTCGATGAGTTTTATGGAAGAGCAGGTGCTTGGGTACAAAAGTCCGTTATATGGACGTCGTACGGCGCAGTTTAAGATCCGGCCATTTCATTTTTGGGAAGCAAAGCAGATGCTAAGCGATTTTACGCATGAGGAACAGGCGTTGCTTTATGGCGTTACAGGCGGCATACCGGAGTATTTGTATCGTATTAATTCAGAAAAAAGTGTAGATGAAAATATAGAGCAGCTGTTTTTTGAGGAAAGTGGCAGATTGTTTGAAGAGCCGGTCAATCTGATGAAACAGGAATTAAAAGATCCCATGACGTATCATTCCATTATTGCAGCCATTGCTTCCGGCGCAAGCAGAATGAATGAAATTGCAACAAAAACAGGGATTGAGACAAGTGGATGCAGTAATCAGATATCATCTTTGATCGCATTAGGAATCGTAAAAAAAGAGGTGCCGATTACAGAGCCGGTTAACAGCCGGAAAACATTGTACTGTCTTGCTGACAGTATGTACCTGTTCTGGTATCGGTTTGTCAGACCGAACACCAGCAGTATTATGCGTGGAGTTGGAAAGCAGGTATATGAGACGAGAGTACGCCCGCAGCTGAATGATTTTATGGGGACTGTTTTTGAAACAATATGCCAGCAATATCTGTTTTTGCCGGATGTTTATGAAAAACTGCCATTTATGGTTGGAGAATGTGGTCGCTGGTGGGGGACGAACAAGAAGGAAAAGAGACAGGAAGAGATCGACATTATGGCAGTTGCCGACGAAAAAGCTCTGTTTGCAGAATGTAAATGGAGAAATGAAAAGGTTGATACAAGTATAATCGATATCCTGATCTCCCGGGGAGAACTGTTTTCTTATCATGAAAAATATTATTATATTTTTTCAAAATCAGGATTTCAGAAATCTGCAATAGAGTATGCAGCAAAAAAGGAAAACATAAAACTGCTTTCCTTTGAAGATCTGCAAACGCCCTAAAGCTCCCCCATATAC
>CAKTDK010000290.1 GCA_934541205.1 uncultured Eubacteriales bacterium | reverse complement strand
AGATAGACGAGCTATGAGGATTAGGATTCCGATTCATCCGGCGTTTTTGGAGGAAGGTACTGACATAACAGAAACTGAAGAAAAAACGACGAAAAAATTACTAAAAAGATGAAACAATATTCTTTGATTTTAAATTTTATGGCAGATGGAGAATGGCATAAAACATCGGAGATTACTGAAATTCTTGGACTTAAAGACACGAGAACAAAGGAGTTATTAAAGGAATTGGTTTTGTTGGATAAGCTTGTGGATAACGGAAAAACAAAAGGGAAGCAGTATAGATTAAAATAATTCGTCGCTGAAAAAGCGACGAAAAAAGCGACGAATTATAGTCACAGCGACTGTGAATTTTAACCTTGTGCTATTTATATATTAACACTAGAAAATAAAGAAATGAAGGGGAAGTTAATGAAGAAAACGAAAAGAAGACATGTAATAGTTGCCAATTTTATAAAGTTCTTTCAAGTTTTGGGTTATGAGGTAAAGATCGCTATTGTGCGATGTGCAGATAAATGGCAACTTAATGTCAATAATACCAAAGATTATGGTTATGTTGATCTGGCCCCAACAGATAATGCTGAGAATGTATCAGAATACTTGAGGGCATTGGAGTGGGCATTAAACGATAAAAATATTACAAATATAGCGCTTGCAGGCCCTTATGGAGCAGGAAAAAGTAGTATTATAGAGACCTTTCTCAGGATTCATCCGAGTATCAAGTATATTAATATTTCTCTGGCTATGTTCAGAAAGAATGATCAAGATGCGATACAGCAAGGAGATGAGGACAATTTTGAAAAACAATTAGAGGAGGGTATTCTCAAGCAACTGTTTTATAAAGTTCATTATTCAAAAATTCCCCAGAGTAGATATCGAAAACTTCATAAAGTTTCATTAGGCATAAGTCTTATGCATGTGATATTCACCGTAGCATTAATAATAGGACTGATGTTTTTCCTTGCACCAGGGAAACTAGAAGAGTTAAAGAATGCGTATTCCAATATGATGTCCGTATTGTTTGGAGAGAGAGTACTCTATTATGTGTTATGTACTGGTGTAATGGGAATGGTTATAATAGCAATTATGACTGTTCTGTTTAGATGGATAAATACAAAGTGGAGATCTATTGAGATTAATATTGCAGACAAAGCCGTGATAAAGGCAGATGAAAAAGATGAGGCATTATCTTTAAATAAAAATATGGATGAAATTTTGTATTTTTTTGAGGAAACAAATTATACACTTATTGTTATAGAAGATCTTGATAGATTTGACACTCCGGAAGTTTATACAAAACTTAGAGAGATAAATAAGATAATTAATAGTTATGATGCTATTCAAAGAAAAATTGTATTTATTTATGCCTTAAAAGATGACATATTTCATAGTGAAGATAGGACAAAATTATTTGATTTTATTATACCAGTTGTACCTTATATTGATGTGACAAACTCAGGGGAGTATTTAAAACGAAAATTAAAGATATTAAAATTCAAGGGCTTGGAGTTTGATATCCCTAATGACTATATTACGAATGTGGCACCTTTTATTTCTGATATGAGAGTACTTAACAATATTTGTAATGAATTTATTGTTTTCAAAAAGAATATAAAAGATAGTCAGGATCTTGATAAACTTCAAGATGTACAGATGCTTTCACTTATAATCTTTAAGAATATGTATCCTCGAGAATTTGCAAAATTACAAGCGTCGGAGGGGATAATAAAGGAAGCTTATCATGACAAAAGTAGTTTCGTAAAGGAAATGTCGGGTGATTTGGAGAAGGAGATAGAAATCGCAATGGGAGAAAAAGAAAAATCTGATAGTTTGGAGTTGCTTGATGCTGAGGATATTAAGTTGGCTTTTATCCAGAAACTGGTTGGAGATAGAGGTGTGTTTACGGAAATTCATGTGAGCAATATAACCTATACAAAGAGTGAAATTTTAAAATATGATTTTTCTTTATCACAAATGGGAACCGGATCAGCAAATGTTTATTATAAATCAGCTAATTATCCCTATGCTGTAGAAC
>CAKTDK010000289.1 GCA_934541205.1 uncultured Eubacteriales bacterium | reverse complement strand
GGTTATATGGATGCAAAAAATCAAGATATTCCTCTATTCAACGAATTGGTGGGTCAGGGGATAAAGGCAGAGATATTATTGCAAAATATGACGATGGATCAGTAGATTACTATCAGTGCAAGCACTATAATGCCGCACTTACTCCAACAGATTTTTACTTGGAGTTAGGAAAACTTTGCTATTATACATATAAAAAAGAAATCCCTATTCCCCGAAAGTATTATATTATAGCATCCAATGATGTTGGTCCGTCTTTGCAGGATTTGCTTGATAATACATCAAAACTTCGTTTGAAACTTCTACAATATTGGGATCAATATTGTAGAAACAAGATTACTAAATCTACGCAAGTGTTTTTAGATGCGGCTTTTTCGGAGTACATAAATATTTTTGATTTTTCAATAATTGAAACATATCCTATGGCCCAAGTTATAGATGAATACTTAGACACAACATATGGTAGTATTCGTTTTGGTGGTCGCAAAATTAGCTTACCTACCTTACGGATGCCTACAAATACTGAAGAACCGGAAGAAATGAATTATATATCTGCGTTATTGGAAGCGTATTCAGATGAACTTGGGATTCCCATAGACAGCACGGATTCTTTGAAGGAACATGGTTCTTTCTTTGAACATTTCAACAGGCAAAGAAAAGACTATTATTCTGTCGAGACGATACGACGTTTTGTAAGAGATACTTTAACGGATTCTCAGCAAATTGATATATTAAAAGAAGAAATATACGATGGAATAATTGATATACATGAGCGGGATTATGACAGTGGCTATAAACGTTTGGTAGCAGATTTAGAGCAGGCTTCTGTAGTCAACACATCTAAATGTTTACTTGATAGTAAGTTGCATATTATAGGAAATAATATGCGAAAGGGGACTTGTCATATGTTAGTTAATGATAATAGATTAAGGTGGGTGAAAAGTAAATGACTGAAATATTTAATACTCCGTTTGAATTATCGCTTAGAGTGCTAATTATTTTGAATGTAACTTGTGCAAAACTATCTATTGACAGAATATCGGCTTTAGACTTTATCACTACATATGGAAAGGATTTTGGTGTTTCAGAATACAATTTGCAGGGAAATAATGACTATCGATTTAGCGAATATGCGTCAAAACGAAAAATCATATTGTGTGCTGTAAAAAATCTTGTATTGATGGGTTACATTATGCCACATTGCAATAAAAGTGGTTTTACTTATAGCGTTTCTAAAAAAGGTGTACTACTGTGGCAATCTTTGAATGATGAATATGCAGAAAAATATGCTGTTATATCACTAAAGGCGTATAATATATACTCGTCTTATTCAGATAGAAAAATAACTCGTACAATAAATGCTTATGCTGTATCAAGAATAGGAGATAAAAACGATGAGCTTTTATATTGAAAAAATAATAGTGACAGGTTCAGGTAAAACGGATTCGGTCATTGAATTAAAAAATGGTGTGAATATTATATACGGACCATCAAACACTGGGAAAACATATATTGTTAAATGTATCGATTATATGTTTGGCTCTAATAAAGAACCAATTGATAAATCAAATGGTTATCAGTTTGTTAAAATTATTGTAAAAACGCCGCACGGTATATTAACAATGCATCGTAAAATTGGAGAAAATAGTATTCAAGTTGACAGTACAGACGACACTGTTCCATCTGGTCGGTATACCACAAAGGCAAACAAAAACAATTATGATAAGACCATTAATTCGATATGGCTGTCATTAATTGGCATAAATGAGATGCACCAAATTATAAAAAACGAAAATTATAAAAAACAAATATTGTCTTGGAGAACATTTAGTCATATGTTTATGCTTACCGAAACGAAGATTATTTCTGAGTATTCACCCATTCTTTCAGGACATGATACATCTAACACTGCGGTAATCGCTTCATTGATTTTCCTATTAACAGGTAAAGATTTTGCAGAAACAGAAATAAGTGAAAGTAAGGAAATTAAGGATGCTAAGAAAAATGCTGTTAAGGCATATATAAATAAGGAACTTTTTA
>CAKTDK010000288.1 GCA_934541205.1 uncultured Eubacteriales bacterium | reverse complement strand
AGACACAAATCATTGGAAAAATCAGAGAAGAGAGGTAGAGGAATGGATGCTAAATACGAAAATATGAGAAAAATACCAAACACAAAGAAATATAGTGTAGCGGACCTTTCCGAAAGAGAAAAAGAAGTTCTGGTTTGTTTATGCAACGGCATGAGCAATAAAGAAATTGCCGTGGAACTACATTTATCTATGCGAACGATCAAAAATTACCTATCCAACATCTATCCGAAAATTCATGTAGCAGACAGGACACAGGCTGCCATATATGCGATTAAAGCAAAACTGGTGTTTGTATAGGAATATGAGGAGGAACGATGCAAAAGAAGATAGACATCACTAAAAACCTGTATTTTTATATTGCCGCCTTTCTCGGCATCATGATCATTTTCTGTGCAGTAAATCTCAATCCCAATAATGATATGTGGTGGATGATTTCGACCGGCAGATATATTGTGGAAAACGGAGAAATTCCGACAATTAATCCGTTTACGATCCATGACGGTTATGAAATCATTGTGCAGCAATGGTTGACGGCGGTATTTAATTACGAAGTATACATTCATTTCGGAAATATCGGATTTATTGTGACGGCTATTTTGATGAGTCTTTTTAGCTTATTTTTATGCCATCGATACGTTTCTTTATTTACAAGTGACCTTAATATAAAAATACTCCTTATTTCCGTGGCAGCGTTTGCTTTTTCTACTTTTGCCGCCACACGCCCGACGATATTTACGATTCCTGTTGTTTTGCTTGAATTGACGAATCTGGAAAAATGGAATGGGGAAAAGAAGAAAATCAGATATCTGCTTCCTCTGATTTTCCTGTCCGTTTTTGAGATCAATATCCACGCAGCCTTATGGCCGCTTTTGTTAATATTGACACTTCCGTATATTGTCCCGGGATACGCTTTAAATTTCAAATACTTTGTTGCGGAACTCCTGAACAGGAAGTGGTTGATCGTTGTGGATATATTTATGTTTCTGTGCGGATTTCTGAATCCGAATGGTGTTAATGCAATGTTATATCTTGTTAAATCCTATAAGAAAACAGCATTGATGAATTCCATTCTTGAACTGCAAAAACCGACAATTTTAGGTGTCGGGGGAATTCTCTTAATAGTGCAGATTGTTTTTCTCGTACTTTATTTGCGGGAATATGGCACAAATTCTGATTTCTCGAAGGTATTTTTAGCAGCCGGCACAATCTTTATGTCCTGCACAGCGGTCCGCAATGTATGGATGGCAGCAATTGGCTGTTTGCCATTGTTCGCAAGCATGCTCCCGAAAATGATCCGTTTTCGAAAAGAACACATATACAAATTATGGAAAGCGATCATCATAAATGCAGTTTTACTCGGCTGTATTGCCGTTATTTTACCGGAAATTGCAGGATTAATTAAAAATAAAGAAATACCAGCAAAAGATGCTGCCGAATATCTCGCATCAGTTGCGGACCCGGATAAGGAAAGAGTATATACTTCGTTCGATAACGGCGGAATGTTCGAATGGTATGGTTTCAAAGTATATACCGATGCAAGACCGGAGCTTTTTACGAAGGAGATCAATAAAAAAGAGAGTATAGATGATGAAATATACAATGTAGAGTATGGATTTATAAATTATCGTGATTTTATCGATAAATATAACTTCTCTTATATCGTCGTAAACGAAGACGTGCCATTTATGCACTATCTCGAAAATAATGAAAAATGGACGGATGTTTACATAAGCGGCGGTATCCGTATTTATACAAAATTTTCATGATCGAAATTCTTTCATATTAATGGAAAGTGAAAGAGAGGAGAAATGACATGAAATATAAATTTGCAGAAGATGAGGCAGTCTTATCTTTTGGTATGAAAGAAGATCCAGCATTTTTCAAAATGTTGATTGATATAGCCAAAAAGCAGGATATTGAGTCCATTATGCTTACAGCGGCCGTCTGTCTCAATACAATTTTTGCAATCAAAACAAAAGAAATATCATTCAACGCAGCAGGTGTTTTTCTTCTTGTTGAGAATGGCATAGCAGCGCTGATTC
>CAKTDK010000287.1 GCA_934541205.1 uncultured Eubacteriales bacterium | reverse complement strand
TGGAGCCAATGTCGTAGGTATCTACAACTTTTTCCAATATACGAATGAACACATAATTAATAATTATTGATAATATATCGCACTAATTTAGCTGTTAGTGTAGAATAAGTGTGGAGATTTTCTCCTAAAAAAGTTTTATAATTAAATTAATTTTAAAATTATTATAAACTATGGTATAATAAAGATGAAATGAGGAGTGATACTATGATATCCTATAATCAATTTAAAGAATTATTTAATAAATTAGAATTAGGTGCTGAAATAGAAATAAACTTTAATAATGATGAACAGTATATGATAGTAAAGAAAGATAAAACATTTACTTTTGAAAAAAACAATGGTGGAGTAATTAATGAGTATAATAGTTTTGTAGAAACGTCACTTAAAAATAAATGGAATGATATTAACGATATTATAATAAACTTTGCTTTTAGTGTTGTTGATGACAAAGATAAATTACAAGAGATTTATGATATTAATTTATAGGAGTATCAAGGCATGAAAAAGAAAATAATGATTGTAATAATTACAATATTAATAATGATGACAATTACAGGATGTAGTAATTTGGAAAATAAGCCATCATTAAGTGAATTAGCAAAAATTAATGATCCAATTATTCAATATTTTCAATCAGACAATGTCGAATATGATAATTATAGTTTTAACTATGTTGATGAAAGAGCAAAAAAAGTTGTTGTTGGATTATTAGATAATACGAAAGAACAACAAGATAGATTTAAAGAATTAGTTATTGATTCAGAATATTTAGTTTTTATAAAAGCCGATTTACCATATGATGAAGTAAATAGTAGTGATTCTAATAATATAACATTAAATTAGGGGTGTGGAGTCATGGATAATAGGGATGTGATAAAATGAAAAAAATACCTAACTACTTTAAGGAAAATTATCCACTCATTATTTTTATAATTATAATAGGGAGTATAGCTATACTTTTTGATGCATTTACAAGTGAAAATACAAAGGTCTTAATGGAGAATATTTTAGCAATCGTAGTTATATTAGTTATTGTATTTTTTGCTATTTATGGAATTATATATAAATATAATAGTAGAAAGAAAATAAAACTAGTTGACAAAAATGATTATGATACTGTTGAAAAGTACTATAAAAAATGCATATTTGATAAATTAAACAAAGACAATGAAGAATACGATTTATATGATGCATTCGAAACAGTATGGGATAATTGCAGAGAGTTTTTGAATATGCATAAAACCTGTATTCCTAAAAATGAACTATTTTTAATAGAAGATATTGAACAAATTAAAAAGATAAACTCTAAAAACTTAAATAAGATTTATGAAGAAACAAACAAGGTATTAGATATAATTTATAAATACTATACTGAAGATGGAATTAGAAAAATATAGGAGTGTGAATTTATGAAGAAAAAGATAATTATTATATTTATTGTATTTTTATTAATTGTTCTTGGAATAATATGGAAAATTACTTTAGATTACCAAAAACAAAATTACTATCAGGAATTGAAAGATAATATTCAAGATGATATCAGTAGATACATTAAAATAAGTAGTCCATATTGTTCTGTTGGTTCCGGCAGTTCCACAATTGATGAAGAAATATTGATGGTACAAGCTGGAATTGATAAGAAGAAATTTCTAGATATAGATGGTAAATCATATTGCAAAGTGAAAGTTAATATTAGATGCGTAGCTGAAAATGAACATGAATGGCATACATATTTAAAATGTAAAGATTATAAGGATGAAGGATATAATTAAAGAAGCTAGTAGTGATAAACTACTGCTTTTTAAATAAAAAAAAACGAAACACTTCAAATCAACTGCATTTCAACTGCAAATTATTCTTCAAAAAAATCTACAAAAATTCGTAGATTTTTCAACAATTCTGTGGTATTGTGTTTTTGCAGGTGAACAGGGGCATAAAAAAACTAACCCCTGGGGTTAGAGTGTTTCATCAATGGAGCAGATGAGGGGAGTCAAACCCCCGTCACAGCCTTGGCAAGGCCGTATTCTAATCGTTGAACCACATCTGCA
>CAKTDK010000286.1 GCA_934541205.1 uncultured Eubacteriales bacterium | reverse complement strand
GCATAATATCGTATTTGTTCTTACAAAAGTAAATCTGAAACTATTAAAAAAAATACCTGCAGATAACGACATTATAGTTTCAACAATTCCGATTTCGGAATCAGGCGTAAGATTCATCAGAGATTTTTCAGTTAAAATCTCCGGTGAAGATGAATTTTGCGCAGTCTGCTCAACTGAGTGGGTTTTAATCGACTTCGCTTCGAGAAAACTTTTAAGGTCTTCTGCTCTTCCATGGAAAATCAAAATGGACCCTAAAATCATTGATATTTCCCCTGTTAAAACAAATGTTCTATCAGAGTCAGACTACCATGCATCTATGAATGTAACTTATAGTATGATTGACGAAAACCTGCATCTTAACAACACACGATACGCCGATATAATTTTTGATCATATTGACAAAAACATAAACTTTAATTGCAACATAGAGTCTTTCAATATTGATTTTTTGCATGAAGCACATCTCGGTGACACGCTGGAAATCAATTACAAGCATGACGGAAATAACATTTCCGTATTGGGCAAAAACCTGACATGCGGCAACAACTGCTTTTCGGCATGCCTTTTTGCAAAAGAAAAAAATTAATCTATATCCGGAACAATCTGTTCCGGTTTTTTATCGAGTATGGCGGGATTTTTGAATATCTTTTTGATAAATTTCATACATGAAGCGTAGTATTGCCCGTCGCATATTCTTTCATCAAGAGCAAAAGAAAAGTCCATACATCTTTTCTCCTCAGGCTCCCCTGTTGATGAGAGTTGATATACGCTTTTTTTAGCGCCGTAGGCGCAAAAAACCGGCAGATTCCCGAAGTCATACAAGTGATGAAATATTGCCGGAATTCCGAGAGATCCCATTGATGTTATGAAAAATGAACCGTGGAACGGACTTACGTCAGTTAAAGATTTCGGCAAAAGACCGAAATAATCAAGAAAACTTAAAAATCCTATCGAAAATCTCAAAAAAAGTCCTGGTATGTAATTTAAAATTTTGGCAGTATTATCGAACTTATTTTGATCGTCGTTATTTTTGTATTCCTCAATCTTTGCATTAAGTATATTATACACATCTTCAAGAGTACAATCGGGTGTAAATTTGCATTTTACAATAGTTTCCGGAGCGTTCAAAACCAATTCTTTTTTAACGGCAAGACAAATTTCAATTCCATACCTTGCATAAATTTTCTGTCCGTTTACAAACCTGTTTATTCCGGGCATTTGCGACGCTGTTCTTATATATGTTGCAATCATAAAATGCAGCATACTTATATTTTTAAATCCGTTTTTGCGTTTTTCCCTCAGATAATCATCAACTTCATCAATATCAATTGTCATATTGATAAGGTTCATAGACCCGCAGCGCGTTTTCATTATATATGGAGAAACCTTTGATATAGGATCAAGGGTTCTTATTAAATATCCGTCTTTTCTGTCGCCAATTCTTTTCTTTCTGTTCATAACTTTTCCTTTTTTGTTTTTTACATTTTATTTTATCATATTATATTTGATATTTCAACTTTTTATTACAGGTTTTTAAAAAACAATATCAATTGAATTTCCCGAAGGTTCTTTATACACTTTTTTCACTGTCCCTTCGGATATTTTTTTATTAGTTCGGTTACAGTAAGAAAAAATCTTTCCGTTCCGATAGGCTTTACCATACTCGTTTTTATTGGTTTTTGTAATTAGTATATATTTATGAGGAAATTCATCTTTGCCTAAACTATGTTTTTTTGATGCAATAATTGAAATTGTCATACAAGCAAAAAACGCAATCAAAAAAATTAATGTCTGAACATAAAATCTGACTCCAAAAAGTCCTGAAAAAAATGCGGTAATTGACGACAAAGCAACAAAACAAGGCAATGTTCCGACCTCGTATGATTTATACATTTTAATTATAATACAAAAAAATGCCATTGCAGCCCAGTAGACAGTTAAATACGAAAACACAAAAACACCCCTTGAAAATTATTGCCAAAGGGTGTTTTTATTATTCATGATTTTTGCTGTGACGCATCCTCGTATCTAAGAAGGACAGTTGCAGCC
>CAKTDK010000285.1 GCA_934541205.1 uncultured Eubacteriales bacterium | reverse complement strand
GGTGTAAACTGTAAAATAGAATGTTCTTGTAGTTGTCCGGGGGATTCATTTGACGCTTCTGCAGAAACCGGCAAGGATGCTGTTCAATCAAATCCTCACTTAAATGGAAAAAAAGTATCTTAATTAAATAAAATTAGCATACTGCCTTACAGATTTTTTTATAGGAGGGAAATATGGATAAAATACGGTTACTTATTTATTCAAATAAAACATTTTTTAAATATTTAATAAAATATGCAAAAATAATGTTGATATTAGATATTATTTTTTTATTTACATATAATATCTTTCCTTTAATCAGAATGTATGCTCCGAAATATTTTATCGACGAAATACTATATAATAAATCATTTATTAAGGGTATGTTTTGGATTTTATTACTTTGTGTATCCGATTTATATATTACAATCAAATCGTCACTATATTCAAAATGGAAGAATAAATTCCTATTGAATGCTAAATTGGAGGCTACTAAAGAAGCCTATCACATATTCGAAAACACATATATATCCAATTTTGAAGACAGCGAAAAAATGGATGTGTTTCATCGAGGAATTGAATATGCGGAAAATGGCGGTGTAGCACTATATTCTTTAATTGCAAACATTATATCGACGGTATCTTCGGGTACTATAGTTGCAATTGTTTCAATGCAATTTAAATGGTGGTTATGGATAATAATAGCAATAACTTTCTTATTAAAATTATATATTACAAAAATATGTCAAAAGAAAAATTATTTATTTAATCGTGATCATACACTTTTGAACCGACTTATCCAATATTATTCAGATACTTTAAAACAAAAATCATCACTGCAAGAAAGCAGAATTTATAATACTGTCGATTTTTTTCTTAAAAAACTATGCGATAAAAAACTGCTAAATTATGAGCACGAAAAAAAACATGAAATAAATCTTATGAAGTTTTCATTATTATCCCTCAGTTTAGATAAGTTATTAGATATTATATGTTATACAATAATAGGAACTGCTATGATTTCCGGAGAAGCAACGTTAAGTGACTATACACTTTTTTTTGCAACTATCGCAAGGATAAATACTGTACTTAACGGAATACAAGCTACAGTAATGATGGCATCTCAAGAAACCATTAATGTACAAAATTACAATGAATTCATAACCGAATGCAAAAAATCTTCTTATAATCAATCTTGTATCCAATCTCAAATTCATATATCGGATATAGATTCCATAGAATTTAAAAATGTTTCATTTACATACAATAACCAAATAACTCCTGCTATCAATGATATTTCCTTAAATATACGTAAAGGTGAAAAAATCTCCATCGTTGGACTTAACGGAGCAGGAAAGTCTACTTTTATTAAATTACTTATGGGACTTTATTTTATCGAAACCGGAAGTATCTCTATAAACGGAAATAATATTAATAATATTTATATGCAAAACTATTGGGAAAAAATCGGGGTAGTTTTTCAAGATTATAACATATATCCTATTTCGGTCGCTGAAATTTTAATCTTTAATCAATCACTTTCACATGACATAATTCAACAATCATTAGAAAAAGTTAAATTAAAAGATAAAATTAACGCATTGCCCAATGGAATAAATTCAATGATTTCACAGATGTATCATAATGACGGAATAGATTTTTCGGGCGGAGAAAAACAACGCTTGGCAATTGCACGTGCATTTTCAAAAGATGCTCAACTTTATATATTCGATGAACCTTCAAGTGCGCTAGATGCAATTTCTGAAGAACGACTTTATAAAATAATTAATTCTATTTCCAATGATAAAACAGTAATATTTATTTCACATAGATTATCCAGCATATCATCAACAAACAGAATCATTCTATTCGATAATGGAAAAATAATTGGTGACGGAACACATCAAGAATTATTAAATAACTGTGTACATTATAAAGAACTATACGAAACACAAGTTAATAGATATGGAAAAACGATTTTGTAAATAAATTTCACATTAATAAGTATTAGCCTCGTTGAAGCTCTGTTAATTAAATCATCAGCAGATTCATCTCAGTCTGAATACATTC
>CAKTDK010000284.1 GCA_934541205.1 uncultured Eubacteriales bacterium | reverse complement strand
TTCTTCAAGAACTTTTGCCGCGTTTTTCTTGTTATCCTCAATAGCAAAGGTTGCTTTTTTAAGACCGAGTGCCAGAAGCAAAATTTTTACTCCGTTTATAATGTCCATCGGCTGTTCAAGAAGCAGGCGGTGGTTGGCGGTAATAAAAGGCTCACATTCCGCACAGTTAATGATTATTTCTTTTGCCTTTCCGACTGCGGAAGCGATTTTTGCATATGCCGGAAACGTAGCGCCGCCCATACCGGAAATACCGGCGTTTCTGACAATATTTATGATTTCATCGCATGTAAGGTCGGTGACTTTTTTCTCAAGCGGCTTTATATCTTCCGACAATTCGTCAAGTCCGTCGTTTTTAATAACTACATACTCGGTTTTAAAAGGGCCGTTTGAATTTCTGTATTCAATTTTTTCAACGGTTCCGGAAATACTTGCATGCACAGGACATGAAAGGGCGTTGTCGTTTCTTCCGATAATCTGACCTTTTTTGACATTATCTCCGACTTTTACCGTTGCAATTACGCTTGCTCCGATATGCTGCTGTAAAGGAAGGGCAACATATTCCGGTGAAGGCATAATCTCAATTGGCTTTTTGTTTGTGCCTTTGCAGCCGTCAACATGTATACCGCCTTGAAAAGTTATCGACATAACATTTTAGATCCTTTCAGTTAATTATAAAAATATTTATACAATATTATAATACAGTTTCTTTAAAATTTCAATCGCATAAAGTAAAAAGTGACATAATTTTAGCGGTTAAAATGGATTTTAAAGGAATTTCTTACAACATTTTTATAGTGACAAAACAGTGAACAATATATTATAATATTGAGTAAGGAAAGTTAATATTAAAAATTTTTTGAAAGAGATTTTTGCCATATGGAATTTATACTTATAAACGATAAAAATTTGAAAGTCATATTATCCGAAAACGATTTGGATTTTTACAATATTGCGGCGCAAAACCTTGATTATTCGACGACAAGAACAAAAAAAGCGTTGTGGGATATATTTGACAAGGCCAACGAAGAAACGGGATTTAATGCTGCGGACAGCAAAATATTTGTGCGTGTTTTTCCGTCAAAAGACGGGTCTTCATGCGAATTGTTTGTAACAAAAATAAAAAAAGAATACGAGCAGGATTTGTACGACGATTATGATAAAGATGAAAGAGAAGAAATTGAAAAATATATAACTTCGATTTTCAGTAAAAAAAGATTTTCCAAATTTATTTTAATTCCGTACAACACCGACGCTCTTTTCTCGGTGTGCGAGAGGTTACATAAAAGTTCATTTGAAGGAAGTTCAAGGCTTTATGCGGATGATGAGAAATTTTATCTTGTCTGCGAATATAAAAAAAGACTTCCGTCGTATATTTCCGACAGAAAAAAACATTCGGATATGGAGTTCCCGTTTATAAGCGAGTACGGAGAATTAAAAAAATATAACGACGAAAACCTGACATATATCAAAGAACATTTCAGATGCATATGCGATGAATTTGCCGTGGATAAATTTTCGGCTTGTATATAAGATTTTTTTATGTTAAAATAATAAAAACTGAAATTTATAAATTCGGGGATTTATTATGAGCGAAAAAGATTGGAAAATTTTGTATGATAACTGCATGAACTGCAAAAAGTGCGGACTTTGCGCCGGAAGAAAAAACGTCGTGTTCGGTACCGGAAATAAAGATGCACGCCTTATGTTTGTGGGAGAAGCACCGGGAGAACAGGAGGATTTGCAGGGCATACCGTTTGTCGGCGCTGCCGGGAAACTGTTTGATAAATATTTATATGCCGTGGGACTTTGCAGAAATGACGTATATATTGCAAATATTTTAAAGTGCCGTCCTCCTCATAACAGAGATCCGAAACCTGAAGAACAGGATATGTGCATTGAATATCTGCGCGAGCAGACAAGACTTATAAAGCCCGAAATCATAGTTTGCCTCGGAAGAATATCGGCAATGAGGATTATAAAGCCGGATTTCAAAATTACAAAAGAACATGGAAAATGGTTCAAAAAGGGAGGCATTAATATGTGCGCCGTTTATCATCCT
>CAKTDK010000283.1 GCA_934541205.1 uncultured Eubacteriales bacterium | reverse complement strand
CTTCTGTACAATGCACTATTTTAACGTCAAGTTTAAACTCATTTTTTATTCTCAAAGCCGTATAAATATCGTCAGCTCTATGAGCATGGATATGTAAAGGCATTTTGTTTTCTAAAACAGGTACAAGAGCCTCACACTTTGCATCAAAATCCGGTCTTTCATCTTCTTCATCATTATAATATTTATCAAGTTTTTCTTTATACTCAATAGCTTTTTTTAGATTTTCTCTTATAATAGCCATTGTCGCCATTCTTGTTTTAGGACTTTGATCTTTGCCGTTATAAGTTCTCTTAGGATTTTCTCCCAAAGCCATTTTCATGGAAATATCATTTTTATATACCATATCGTCAACGCTTTTGTGCAAGCCTGTTTTTAAAAGCGTAAATGTTCCTCCTATAGGATTTGCGCTGCCGGGACCTGTTGCAACTGTGGTAACTCCGCCTTCCAAAGCTTCTTCAAAGCATCTGTCGAAGGGATTTATACCGTCTATTCCTCTTAAATGAGCGGTACACGGATCTGTATCCTCGTTTCCGTCATCTCCTTCAAAATCCATTCCGTCTTCCCACATACCTATATGGCAATGAGCGTCAATAAATCCGGGAAATACAAGCATTCCATTAATATCAAGTTCATCCCCTTTAATACTGTAATCACTCATACTTCCTATTTTCTGTATTTTTCCGTTTTGAATTTCTATATACCCTTTTTCTATAATTTCATCATTATGACAAGTATAAATTTTTCCGTTAATTATAGTCATATTATTTCTCCATTAAATATTTCATTACGCTTTCAGCTGCAATTGCTCCATCGGATGCCGCTGTTATAATCTGCTTTAATACCGTATTTCTTACATCGCCGCAAGCAAATACACCGTTTTCACTGCATTTCATTCTTTCGTCGGTGATTATTTCGCCGTTTTGAGTTTTTTCAAGGTCAAATATCTCTGAATTCGGAATAGTTCCTATTGCAATAAAAACAGCGGAAACGTCTGTTTCTTTTTGCTCTACTCCATTATCTATCAAAATTTTTGATACCTTTTCATCACCAAAAATTTCCTTTATTTGAGATGAAAGTAAAATAACTATATTTTCTTTTTCTCTAACTCTTTTTTCAAGGCTTGGATAACCTTTGAATTCCTCCCTGCGATGTATCAAATATACCTTTTCACATATATTAGATAAATATAACGCTTCTTCCAATGCGGTATTTCCTCCGCCTGTCACAGCAACGATTTTATTTTTATAAAAATTTCCGTCACAGGTTGCGCAATAGGAAACCCCTTTTCCATAAAATTCATCCTCACCTTTTACATTAAGTTTCCTTCTTCTCGCACCTGTAGCGATAACTACCGCTTTCGCCTGATACTCATTTTTCTTTCCATTTATTGTTTTTATATCATTTTTTAAATCTACAGAAATTATATCATCCGTAACAGGCTTTACTCCAAGATTTTTAAGCTGTTTTGTTATATTATAGGAAAGCTGAGCCCCATCAATTATAGGAAAACCCAAAAAGTTCTCTATCTCATTGGTAATCGCTGCCTGTCCTCCCACAAAACTCTTTTCAATAAGTTCAATATCAAGTCCGTATCTTTTTAAATAAATAGCAGCCAAAGCTCCTGCCGGGCCTGCTCCTAAAATTACAGCATCTTTCATAACATTAATTCCTTTCTGTAGAAATAAACACTCATATATTTCAATGAGTGTCTTATATAGAAAAAATTTACAATATCATAAATTTATTATCTGATTTTTTCACCGCATTTACTGCAATAATAACTGCCGCTTTCATTTTTAGTTTTGCAATTTGGACAAATTATAATATTTTTTATCTGCTCATATTTTTCGTTAAGCTCATTAAGCTTTTGATTTTTTTCATTAACATCTTCGATAAGAGTCTGAATTAAAGCAGAATTGTCGTTATTGTTGACAGTCTGATCATAATAATATTTCCCTATTTCCTCATAGCTTTTGTTAATCGCATTTTTTATATCAGCAATGGAAATTTTAATTTTTGAAACATCAATTATTTCACCGGCTTTTTGGCCGGTCATGTCAGCTAAATCTTTAGCTTTT
>CAKTDK010000282.1 GCA_934541205.1 uncultured Eubacteriales bacterium | reverse complement strand
GTACAGCAACTCTTTTATTTCCAGTATCATCACAGGTTGATAGTGTTATTATTTTGTCTTGAGAAGTTATTTCTGTTTGAAAGTTGTAACTACTTCTATTTTTGATTGTATTTAGGAATTTTTCGTATGTTTGTTCAGAGTAGAAATTTGATTGTAGGTAATCGGTAGTTGGTGTAATTTTATAGACTGAGAATATTTGCCATATAGTGTTTGTTTTATATGTGGATAATTTTATATAGTGATAATTTGGATTTGATTGCCATCTTTCTTTTAGGAGATAAGGTAATTGTCCAAACATTGTTCTATTTATTAAGTTATGAGCATAAATGATGGTATTGCTGTTATATGGATCAAAATTGTCTCTGTAGTCTGCAAATACCCATCCTATACTTGTTTTTCTTTTATAAAAGTCATGCCTTAAATAGTAGCTATTGTTATTTGCTTTTACAACTGGATAATTAATATTTGTTCCATTTACTTGTATCCAAGCAACAGTTTGAGGGTTTATTTTTTTATAATAGTTTAAATTTACGTTTAGGTAGGATAAGTCGTCTGGGTAACGGTATTTATTATTGTTCTTTTTTGTTAGATTTTGGTAGTTTGAAGATGTGTTTTGCTTAGGTTCATTTTGTGGTAATATTTCAGTTTGTTTCTCCAAATCTTTGGCAAATTTTTTATTTCTTTCATTTTGAACATACCATCTAGTTAATAAGAATATACTTAATAGGTATGTTGTTAATGATAATGTTATTATTATGCTAGGAATTATTTTATCTTCTATTTTTAATTGTTTTTGTTTTTTTTCGTTAAAAAGGCATGATATCCCTATTATGAAATATTTTGGAATTATAGTGATTGCTATAATTGTTCCATAAATAATATGATATATCATAGAATATATAGTTTTTATAATTACTTTTAGGCCTATAAATATATATTTTATGGGATTCATAACTACCTCCTTATTGTTTATAAATATTATAACATGTTATTTATATGATGATGATTAATTTTGTTGGAAATTTTAATTTTGTTGTTAAAAATGTAAAAGTGTTGTATAATACAATTTATGTGAAAGAGGTAATATTTATGGATAGTATTATGGGAAATTTGAAGTTGGGTGATAAGCTAGAGATACATTGTTATAAGCACAATGGACATTTACATAGGCAATGGGATGAGGCTGTTTTATTAGATGTCAAGGATGATTATATGGTTTTTGGTAATAATAAAACTACTGTGATAGATAGCGATGGTAAGGTATGGCATACTAAAGAACCTGCAATTATGTTTTTTTTTAAGGATAGATGGTTTAATATTATTGGTCAATTAAAAGAATATGGTATTTATTTTTATTGTAATATAGCAACTCCTTTTTTAATTGATGAAGGGGTTATAAAATATATTGATTATGATTTGGATTTACGTGTTTTTCCTAACGGTAGTTTTAAAATATTGGATCGAATGGAATATAAATTCCATAAAAAACAAATGCATTATTCTAATAGGCTAGATTTTATATTGCGTTATGAATTGGGAAATTTAATTGATATTGTTAGGAAAAAAGAATTTCCCTTTGATAAGAAAACGATAGAGGAATACCATAAAATTTACGAAAAATTAACTGAGGAAAAATAAAGATAATTTGTTTAGTTGAAAAATAGTTTGTAAATGTCTAAAAATATGAAGTGTTTTAGATGTTTTTTTTATTTAAATAAAAAATTATTTTGTTTAGTTAAAAGATATTGAATTTAACAAAAGCAAAAAAAACGACAAAAAACGACAAAATTAAACAAAAAATGATAATTTTAAAAAAAATTCAAAAAAAGCGTTGACTTTGTTATTAATATTTGGTATATTTAATGTGCCCTTTGGGAAGGAAAGCCAATTTTTAGGAATTGTTTTTATTTGACCTTTTCATTTGGAAATATTATTATTTATATCAATCAAAAAAAGTTGAAAAAACTTGAAAAAGTTATTGACAACTACTTGAATGTTTGATATAGTATTAAACGTCTTTTGAAAAAAGAAAAGATTTTGAAAGAAATGTTCTTTGAAAACTGAGCAAAACGTCAATTTTTGAGTAGCAGGTTATAAAC
>CAKTDK010000281.1 GCA_934541205.1 uncultured Eubacteriales bacterium | reverse complement strand
ATTATGTAGATATACAAAAGACGATTTCGGAATTTTCGAGAATTTTAAAGAAGGGCGGGATTCTCATCTTAGAATTTGAGCGCTCCAACAGTGCAGAATTTCTGTTAACAGCAAAATACGGGAAAACGGTATTCAGACAAGAATACGCTTATAACAATCAAAAACACCTTTTGTGGATGTACCGGGAAAATTTTATAAGAGAATTGTGTGACTATTACCATTTAAAGTGTATTTGTAAATACCGCTTTCACATATTTTCCTCTTTATTATACCGGCTGGGGATTAATGAAAATAAGGCTGCAAAATACTGTGTTTGGGACAATATATTGCAGCCGGTCGGTTATCTGTTTGCTCATAATACCATATTATTAATCAAGAAGACTATTCCTTAATAATAAAGGGGATTATAGATATAGCACTTGATACGATCGTCAAAAACGAAGTGATAATCGTAACCGGTTTTTCAAATGCATATATGCAGCACACCGCAAAAGTTATAACTGTAAGTGCAAATGTGATAATAGCAAGAGCAATCGATTTTAAAGTATATATGCGTTCCTTTCTTAAAGTAATATTTTCCGGGTCAACCTGTTTACATAAACCATTTTGAAATAAGACGCAATTTACCAATGTTATATCATCTATAGTAATAGAACGAGGAAATTCTTTTTCAATGTTATCTAAAAGAAACTGTATATGTTCTTCAACTCTGTCATTATCCTGAAAATGTTTATACCATGCGGCATAATGATTATTGTAAATGTCCCGCACCAGGCTGAGGTAAAATGTCTTCTCTAAATTTGTATTTGGGAAAAGCCCGTTAATTAATGGCTTTATCGCCAGGTTAAATTCCAATGCCGGGGTTTGTTCCATAGAATTTAGCGCTGGCTGATAATAGGGAGCCTTTAGGATTTCGAATTTTTCCATTGACAACAACTGGCGAAAATAATTACTATCTGTATCAACGTATTTGTTGTCTAAATCCTTTTTTAAAGATAACTCTGTGACGATATATTTTATATATTTCTGTTGCTTTTGTAAGATGGAGGAAATATCTTCCAAAATCATATGATAAAAATTATAAAAATAAGTATGATTTCTCGGGTTGGTACAAATATAGTCTATAAATAGGGTTTCTGTTGCCGGTAAATACCCGTATTCCGCATATCCCACCACCTGATTATTACAATATAATATATAGAAAAACATTTGTCTGTCTTCTGAATATTTATTTTGTATGTAGGACCGGATTTCAGAAGTAGATGTCTCCGACTGTTCGTCCACAGATTGAATGTATATATCTAATGCCTTTGTCAGATTCCGGGCTTTTATACTTGTTATTAATTTAATCTTATAGTTGCTATCCATATCTGATTATTTTCCCCTATCTGAATTAAACAATGGATAACTAAGAATTATCCATTATTTTATACTAATTTCGCCGCTAAATTCCGTAAGAATCTTTTCTGTTCCGTCATTTGCTCCCGGGCTATCACTTCATCTGTTTTTCTTAACAGTTGATGCCCCTGCTCCAACAGTTCCGTATTTTCCTGTTCGGCTCCCACTACTCCATAATAAATCACCTGATACAGCAGAGAATTGATAACTCCTTGCAGTGAAGAACCCTCCATATAGTTATTTTTTGCCTGCAGAATATATCTGAGCGCTTCTTCCTTCCGGTCATAAATAAGCAGTTCTATAACTCCCAGATTAATATAAGCCACATTGATCTCATCCAGTTCCACTGTATACTGGGCTCCCGCTTCGCTAAAGCGCTTCCATAGATCCCATAGATCCAGCAGTTTTTTTCTATATAAAACTTTGAAAACCTGAAAAAACATATGACTGCTATATACATATACCGTCAAAATCATTTTTCCAATATGATTTAAAGGAGTAATGCAGTCCCAGCCTACGATTTCTTTCGAATCCAACGCCTTAAGCATGTGTTGCCGGTATTTATAGAATTGCAGCCACTCTGTAACTGCCCATCCGTATTTCTTATCTGCAACCCATTTGTCGGATCTGGCCAGCGCGGCGCAGCTTGGCACGCAGCCGACCGGCAACGGACGGCGGCAGTCATACTCGCACAAGGCCTATGCC
>CAKTDK010000280.1 GCA_934541205.1 uncultured Eubacteriales bacterium | reverse complement strand
GCTTAGTGCTTTCAAAAATGAAATTCCTATGATAGTTGATGTTAAACCTAATCAATTATTCATAGAACGGTTAAATGGTGAAAGTGAAGGAGAAATATCCGGCGGCAGCCAAGGCATTGTTGCAGATGGAGATGAGATAGTAACCTCTATAAATAGCAGCAACAATATACAAATGACAGCGGCAAATCAGAGTAGCTCCTATCCGTCAAAAGTTGATAACAGCACAGAACGAACATTTCCTATTATTCAGAATCAAGGAGATTTAAATTCATGCTTGGGGTGGAGTTTAGCATATTATCAATTAACCAATAATGCGAATAAAATCAGAGGAACTTATGCCCGCAGTGGCTCATCAAATATTACGGCAAATGTCTATTCCCCGAATTGGGTATATAACTTAGCAGGGTTAGGAAATAATAATGGCACATTTGGCAAATATGCCGCAAATGTTTTATACACATACGGGTGCCCAACAGTAAAACAGGTTCCGATACTCACATCTGACTCGAGACCAACAAATTATTTGAATTGGTATCCCACATCTTCAATATGGGAAAGTGCTTTAAACAATAAGTGTGATTTATATTATGGTACAGTTAACCCTGATAAACTCGATACACCTATCACAAATCAACAAAGTCCGTATTTGGATAATATAAAAAAGCTATTGGCAGACGGATATGTTGTTACAATAGAAACATATGTAAATCCCAATTCAGGGAATTATTTGCCTATAACTAAGACCGGGAGAACGAGCGACAACAATCAAGCTTATGTATGGACAGAAGTGCGGAATGTAAATAACGGAGGGCATGCTGTTACTATCGTTGGCTATGATGATAATTTTAGAGTAGATATTAATAGAAACGGATATTATCAAGAAGGTGAATATGGGGCGTTTAAAATTGCTAATTCATGGGGTGAAAATGTTTCAAAACATGATCATGGATATGTTTGGCTCTCGTATGATGCATTAAATAAAAAATCAGCGGTTTTAAGCTCAAATGATTCTGAAAGGGTTGGAGCTTTTAGAAATGGGGATATGTATTATTTTATTAAACCACAAAAGGAATATAATCCGTTATTAACTGCCGAAATCGGAATCAACACAAGATATAGAGGAAATGTTAATGTTAGATTGGGAATTGAAGATGTGGATAACTCAAGAAATTATTATGAAAAAAATATAACATATACGGAGTACACCTCTTGGGAAGGTGATAAAACAATGGATTCCTGTGTTGCCTTTGGCTTGGGTGGCGGTGATTACAATTTAAGCGGAACAACCGGGTACAGTACAGGATATGTAACATTTGATTTTTCCTCGCTTCTTCAAAAATTTGAATTAGAACAGGGACATAATTATAAAATATATATTAAACTGTCGGACTATTCAGATAACGGAACTACAACTATAAATTCTTTTTCTTTAAAGGACTGTCATTCCGGCAAAAGCTTTCAATTAAGCGGATCGCCGGTATCAACAAGCAGCAGCAATAAGAATATTACTGCAAATGTGGCTTATTTAAGCAGTATTTCAACTGCCCAAAAAGATAAGGTTTTTGAATTAACTTTTAATAGCCAGTTAAATAGTGAAACGGTAACTGATGAAAATATTTTCATTAACAAATCAAACGGTGATAGTTTACCGAATATTATAACGTTAAATAAGACGGGTGAGAAAATTTTCGTGGCATTAGAAACGGGAATTTACAACAATGGGTTTTATACACTAAATATATTAAAAGGATTAAAGAGTAAGGGCGGTAACGGTTTATCAGATAACATATCTGTACCGTTCTATGTCCCGTTCCATTAAGGAGGTTAAAAATGAAAAAAATATCAATTATGTTACTAAGTTTTGTAATAATCCTATTAGGTGTTGTGACAGTATCGGCTAATGATGCAACGATATATAAAAGAAATGGAGATGTTAGGCGTGTTCCGGTAGAGATACATACGCGTTTTTATGGTGGAGATAAAATTAAATTAAGTAATGAAATACAGGATGATGCCCCGGCAGAAGAATTATATAAAGTTTGCGATAACTATGACTTTTTGTTGACATATGATTTTAAAACTGATGATGCTGAAAATCCGTACCC
>CAKTDK010000279.1 GCA_934541205.1 uncultured Eubacteriales bacterium | reverse complement strand
ATTGAAAAGTGATTATGAAACGGATAAGTATACTTCAATAAATATTGGCAGAGAAATAGTTTTTATAAATGATGATCTTAATTATACTAACATTATTGAACAAATAGATGGTGATTTAAGTGATTAAAGATAATTTTATTGTTATAAAGAGTTACTTTAAATTAGTTAGAGGTAATAAAATAGGTATTTTTAAACTGTTCTTTTCATCAGTTATATCTCATGGAATATCTTTGTTAATTCCTATTATAATGGCAAACATAATAAAAAATATTACATTGCAAGATTATAATTCTGCTTATATTTTTTCTTTTCTACTATCTTTATCTTACCTATTTTATAATTTGTTTTTAAAATGGAACTACGATGTATATACACAAAATACAAAATATTGTTGTGCAAAAATTCAAAAAGAAATAATAAAAAAAATCTCGACTTATGATGATCATTTTCAAAATCAAATTTCTAAAGGAGAACTAATTAGCACAATAAATCAAGATGTTATAGATTTAACAAAATGTATTGATAGAATAGCTGAGTATATTATTAACTTTATAAGTTTTATAGTTTTAATAATAATTGTATCAACTATTAATTTTGGTTCTGCAGTAATTATATTTATGGTATGTTTAATATATTTAATATTATATAATAAATGTAATAAAAAAATAGTTAAATATACTGGATTGTCTAGGAAAGATATGGATAATATAAGCAATACATTTTCTCAAATGATGATAGGTATTAATGAAGTAAAAGTATTCAATTTAACAGATAAAATGTTAGAAAAATATGATGAACTTAAGAACCAATTTGACTATAATTACAGCGGAAGAAGAAAACCATTGAATACTAGAGATAATGGCATAACATATATAATTTACTTTGCTAAGGTTTTAATATATATTTTATGTATATATCTTATATCACAAAATAAGTTAACTTTAGACTTACTAATTTTATTAATTTCATATTATGATAACTCGCTATCAATTTGTAAGGGTATTATGAAAAACTCTAGCGATATAAGATTGATGTCAGTTTCTATAGATCGTGTAAATAATATAATAAATTATAATCCAATTGAAAAAATAGATTTTGGAAAAGAAAAAATACCAAATTCTATAAAAAATATTAAATTTGATAATGTAAGTTATAGATATTCCGGAAAAGAAAGCAATGTTCTTACTAATATATCATTTGAAATAAATCCCAATGAAATTACTGCATTTATCGGACATACAGGTAGTGGAAAATCCACAATTGGTAAATTGCTTTTAAGGTTATATAAAAATAATAGTGGTAGTATATTAATTAATGATCAAGACATTTTTGAATTTGATAAAAACGATTATAAAAATTTAATATCTGTTGTAAATCAAAAACCATTTATTTTTAATATGTCAGTTATGGATAATTTCAAATTAGTACAAAATAACGAAGATACAATAAAAGAAATATGTAAAAAAATAGGAATAGATGAACTTATTTTGAATTTGCCAAATGGATATGAAACAATACTAAAAGAAGATGCAACTGATTTATCTGGAGGACAAAAACAACTTATTTCAATAGCCAGGACTATTATGTGTGATTCTAAGATTATTATTTTTGATGAAGTAACTAGTGCATTAGATCCTGAAACTACAAACCATATTATTGAAATTTTAAATACAATAAAAAAGGATAAAGTAATAATACTAATTACTCATAAACCAGATTTAATGAAAATAGCCAACAATTTAATTTTATTAAATGATGGTAATATTGTAGGAATTGGTAATCATAAAGAACTAATAAAAAATAATAATTATTATAAAAAATTATTAAGAGAATAAATGATATAAACTTTAAGAAACATAAACAAGTATTTATTGGATTTACAGCACAAATTATTCAACATGAAGTAGATCATTTTGAAGGTATAATAATTTAAAGAATGAAGTAAAAACACATTGATTATTAAATTGATGTGTTTTTTTATTTTACGTACAAGGAAATTATGATATGAAAATTTTTATGGATAACTTATAAATATAAATAATATCAATAACTTCAGAAACATAAAAAATGACATTTTGAAATGCTTCGCCCACGCAGTGGCTCAAG
>CAKTDK010000278.1 GCA_934541205.1 uncultured Eubacteriales bacterium | reverse complement strand
GGATGTAGCTCATCTGGTAGAGCGCCACCTTGCCAAGGTGGAGGTAGCGGGTTCGAGCCCCGTCATCCGCTCCATTTTTTTATAATTTGTAATCATTTTGATGATAGGCACATATAATATATATGTAATTAAAAAAATGTATGGCGTCATAGCCAAGTGGTAAGGCAGAGGTCTGCAACACCTTCATCCCCAGTTCAAATCTGGGTGACGCCTCCAAATAAAAAACTCACGCAAAAAGCGTGAGTTTTTTATTTGCTGAAAGAATCAGATTTGAACTGACAGTAATTTTTAAAAAATCTCTGAAGATTTTTTTAGAGATTTTTTAATATATGGTGTAATAAGGAAAGGTGGAAGTGATTTTTGAAATATTATTTGAAGTATATATGGAATTTATGATGTATGTTATACAGGAGGGAAAAATAACTGCAAAAAAATATAAGGTTATTATAAAAATAATTTTGTTTGTAATATTTATGATATTTTTATTTTGAGGAATAATTTTAGCATTTAAGAAAAATAATTTAAATGGTTTAATTTTGATGAGGTTATTCTTAGCATCTTATTTGATACAAATTGTAATCGGATTTATTTTATGCAGTAAAATAATAAATAAAACACCTGTTTAATGGGGCGTTAAGATAAGAAATTTTTATCAGGGGCGGCAATTAGCACTCCTGCCTCGTTTTCTTAAAGCACCGCGCCTAACGTCAGGTGTTTTTTTATGTATTTATTTTTATATTAATCCTTATGTTTTTTTAACATATATTTATTGTAAAATATGTTAAAAGAAATACTAAAAATTATTACCGACACAATCATTAAAATATATTGTATTATTTGTTTATATGAAAGCTGTTCAATAAAATTTGCTGTACTGTAATAATCGCCGTAATCATAATAAGACATTAAATTAAATATGATTATTATTAATTGTCCTATACCGCTCATCCAAAATCTTGGTTTATCAGCGTTAAATAAAACCGAATAGGGCAGTATATTTACAAGTATTATAATGATATAAAAAAGACCGAAGCCATCAAATGCCAATGTCCCAAATGACAGCTTAAATACATAAAAATACAATATAGGAGTGCAGAGAAGAAGGAGCATAAATAAATCGGTTATAAAAAGACTGTTGGAAAAATTTATAAATCTGTGAAGCTTTATTATAAGATAAGGAAAAAGCGCCGCAATAATTCCTAAAAATAATCCCGTAATATTGGGCATTTCACTTTTTGTAAATCCTAATATTAAATATATAAAAACAATTATCTGAGAACATATTAAAATTATATAGTATAATTTTCTCTGTTTAGGATTTTTTATTTTGTAAGTATCGTAAAGAAGTATTGCACAGGGAATATAAATAGATAGGGTAAAAGCAGGAGCAATAAAAAAAGAACAGGTAATAATAGAAATTAAAACTGCAAAACCTACTGCAAAGTTAAAAGCCGGGGTTATTAAGCTTTCTTTATTCATTTACATTCTCCTCTGAATATTTTTTAGAAACTCTTTTTACAATAAATTTGACAAGAAGGCTTATTGCTGCAACCAAAATAGAGCATATTAAGAACATAGTTATTAGTCCTGAAATTTCATTCCATTTTTCTATAATTTCAGAAAAAGAAATGAATTCTATCCCTTTATCGTAGAAAAATGGGAAAAATATAGACAATTCTCCTAACAAACAAATCAAAATACGTCTTTTGTCGATATTAAATAATATCGGATAGCATACCATATTTATTAAAAAAGCAGAAAGATAAATGATACCAAATAGATTTAATCCGTCGCCGGAAGTTACTTTGAATGCATAATAATAAGGAATAGGAATTAAAAATATAATAAGCATTAAAAATATATTTGTTATATATGTTTTTTGATATGTATTAATTTGTCTGTTCAAATATATTATTAAATAAGGAAGATCTATAGAAATTAAAATAAAAATTATGGATAAGAAATTTACAAATAGCAAAACAGCTGCTGAAACTATTTGTGAAATAATTAAAATTATATAGTAATTTTTGTTTAATTCCATATCATATTGATCAAATATAATAATCATACAAGGTATATAAACAGCGATTGTAAGCACCGGTAAAAAAGGT
>CAKTDK010000277.1 GCA_934541205.1 uncultured Eubacteriales bacterium | reverse complement strand
CAATATAATACTGAACCAATTCGATTCTATATTTTTTTAATCGTTTTTGAGCCTTTTCAAGAGATTCTTGTGCTTGAAGTTTATTATTTGCATCTTGTTCTTCTTTTGTTTTTTTATCATACTCTGCAATGACAGCATTCCATGTATTGATTACATCAGAATTCAAAAGTTCGTACTTATAAGCAATACGATCCATTAAATCTTTCCGATGAGTAGCATCTGTCACAGCGTCTGCAAGCGAGTATACTTGATTATAATCTGCCTGTAATGACTTTGCTTCTCCCATAGATGTAATCTGATATTTTTCAAAAGATCCGACGGCTTTTAATGCCTTTTGATACCTAGCATCTTCCTCTTCGGCTAACCGGTGTTCTTCAATCTTTTTCATAGCTAAAGAGGAAATATAATCCCATCCCGCCGGTTTCGACTCATAAATATTAGTGTTATATGTTACATCTTGCGTATTCCCTCCAGAATCTTGCAATTTTACCGTGGATGGAATCGCAAAATCCTGAGCCGTTAGATTGAATGTAGTGGATACATTATTCATATAATCTAACCAGATATTCATCGGATATGAACTGCCATAGAACCCTAGATCTTTTGGAGTATCGAATCCAACCCAGACAGATGTTGTATAGTGTGTAGAATAACCGCAGAACCATGCATCTTTTCTACTGTTCGTAGAGCCTGTCTTTCCAGCATAAAATTGTCCCTTAGTGTCTTTTCCATATCCAGCACCATAAGATTCTTTAAACAAACCTTCCATGATATTAGATAAAATAAAAGATGTATCTTCGGTAAAAACCTGAGACTTTTTATCTGTCAGCTGATAAACAATGTCACCATCATACCGTTCTAATTTCCGGATACAGTCGTTTTGCGTGTACTTGCCATTATCAGCTAACGTTGCATACCCTTTTGCCATATCAACTACGGTCAGTCCGTCAGTAAAACCTCCAATAGATGTTGCTAGTGCAGTAGAGTCGGCGTAAGTAAGCGTAGAAAAATGCATTTTATTCAAATATTCCATGCTTACACTAAGACTCGTTTTATTTAATGTTTGTAGAGCAATCGTGTTTAACGAGCGAATAACTGCTTCACGAATAGACACATTCCCACGATAATTATTATTCGCATTTGTTGGAGAATACCCAGATATTGTTGTTTTTTTATCCGTAAGCACCGTTCCCGCAGTAATTGTACCTTCATTTAAAGCAGGCCCGTAATCAAGTAGTGGCTTGATACAACTTCCAGGTTGTCGTTTAGCTTGATAACCGCGATTAAAATCTCCTTTTTCTTCCCTTCCACCAACGATAGCAACAACCATTCCGGTGGTATTATCTATACTAACAGCGGCTCCTTGCAATTTATATATTCCTTTATCATCTTGATCTTTAAATTCACTTAGACCAGAATCTACCGATTGTTGAAGTAACTTCTGTGCTTCTGGGTCTAGTGAAGTGTGAATACTATACCCTCCAGTACGTACTTGCGTCAGCGCATTGTTGTAAGATTCATCGTATTTCTGAGAATATTTTTTATATTCTTCACTACTAGAAAAAGTATATTTGAAATCGAAACCATCATCTTTCATCACATCCAAAGCGGCACAATGTACTGCATATGTTACTAAATAAGAGTTATTTTCAACATTTTCACTTTTTTTCACAATATCTGGGCGTTCTTTTTCAGCAGCATTATATTCTTCTTGAGTAATATAATTACACTCAAGCATGTCGTTAAGAACTTCTTTCTTTTTCTTCATCGACAAATCATAATTTGCAACCGGATTATAGTTGTTTGGTGAATTACTCGTTGCCACCAAAATTGCCGCTTCTCCTAAAGTTAATTCAGAAGATTTTTTCCCAAAGTAGTATTGACTCGCTCCTTCTATGCCGTAGCAACCATTACCGTAATAGTTGCTGTTGCAATAAAACTCCATGATTTGTTCTTTTGTGTAATCTTTTGCTATTTTGCGAGCGAGAACAATTTCTGAAAATTTTCTTATATAACTTTTCTCTTGACTAAGTAGATTGTTTTTAACTACCTGTTGTGTAATAGTTGAACCGCCCTGTGTAATATGTCCTTTATTTTTAATTAACATAAGAGATGC
>CAKTDK010000276.1 GCA_934541205.1 uncultured Eubacteriales bacterium | reverse complement strand
GAATAATATTTTCTCTTAAGTTTTCGGCCATATCTTGAGTAATTAAAACTCCGCTGTGGGGTATAGATACAACTATCGGATATTTATGAATTGTTTCGTTATAAAGATTGTATGGTGATTGATTTTGAATTATTTTACGAGTATTGTTTTTATAGATGTTCATAATTGTTTTCCATTAAATAAATTTAACTTTGATTTTATTTTTTTCTGTATCTTGTAGGTGAAACGCCGGTTTTTTTCTTGAATATTTTAGAAAAATAAAGCTGATCGGAAAATCCTGTAGCTTCGGAAACGGTATTTATGGAATAAGTTGTGTTTTTTAAAAAATGACATGCCATTTTTATTCTGTAATTTATTAAAAATTCCTTGGGAGAAATATTTATTTCATCTTTAAAAATACGGAAAAGCTGACTTCTTGAAAGATTAAGATGATTGGCAGTATCTAAAACGGTAATTTGTTTTTCATAATTATTTTCTATATATTTTATTGCATTTTGGATATACATATTTTTCAAATTGTTCGATTTGTCCGCACCGAAAGTTTTGATAAGTTCTGAAAAAAAAATATATAAATATCCTGTCATTTTATAATTTGCTATAGAGTCAGTGCCATAAGAAGAAAGAATATTTTGTATAAGCTTTTCATAATTGTTGTTTTCAATAACCGGGGATACGGGATTATTTTCAGAAAACAAAGTTCGGTCAAGTATTATTTTACTTTCGTTTCCAGTAAAACCAACCCAGATATATTCCCATGGATCATATTTATCCGCTTCATAATATATGACAGTATTTGGGTAAATAATGAAACACTGGCATTTTTCTATTATGTATTCTTTTTGATTAACTATAAACTTTCCTTTTCCTGAAATGACATAATGTATAATATAATGATCGCGTATTCCCGGTCCCCAAAAATGCGTATTTTTACACTTTTCTCTTCCTATATTGCACACAGAAAGAGAAAAGCTGTCATTGTCATATTTATTTTTAAAATTATCAGGCATATTATCACCTCGCTTATATTGCAATTATAGTATAATATTATAAAACATGCAACAAAAATACATATTTTTAATACAAAAATAAATTTAATATTATTATTTTTTATATATAATAATTTTCAAAGGAGAGGATAAATATGATGATTAATAAACCGCCTATGGGATGGAATTCATGGAATACTTTCGGACATAATATATCCGAAAAGCTTATTATGGAAACAGCGGATATAATGGTTTCGTCAGGGCTTTTGGATGCAGGATATGAATACCTTGTAATTGATGACTGCTGGGCTATGAAAGAAAGAGATAAAAATGGCTTTTTGGTTCCTGATAAGGAAAAGTTTCCAAACGGCATGAAATATGTATCAGATTATGTACATAGCAAAGGTTTAAAATTCGGGATGTATTCTTGCTGTGGAACAATGACCTGTGCAGTGTATCCGGGAAGTTTTGAATATGAGTTTCAGGATGCTAAAACTTTTGCGGATTGGGGAGTAGATTATTTAAAATATGATTACTGCTTTAAGCCGTCGCATATAAAAGGAGATCTTTTGTATAAAAGAATGGGAACGGCTCTTGCAACTTGCAAAAGAGATATACTTTTCAGTGCATGCAGCTGGGGAAACGATGATACTGCTTCATGGATTAAGTCTACCGGAGCTCATATATGGAGATCTACCGGTGATATTGTTGATAACTGGGAATCTGTTAAAGATTTAGCTATGAGACAAATAGATTTGCAGAAATATAACGGCATAAATTGTTATAATGATATAGATATGCTTGTAGTGGGGATGTACGGAAAAGGTAATGTAGGCTTGAAAGGATGCAGTGATATAGAATATAGAACACATTATTCTTTATGGGCAATTTTAAATTCTCCTTTAATGATTGGATGCGATATTCGTGATATGAATGAAGAAACAAAAAATATTCTTATGAACCACGAAATAATAGAAATCAATCAGGATATAGCCGGAAGACAGCCGTTTTTGGCTTGGAACGAAGACGGACGCATTACGTGGGTAAAACTTCTTGACAACGGTGATTATGCTATAGGGCTTTTTAATATGTCTGACAATACTGCTTACTGCCACTGCGAATTCTGGGAT
>CAKTDK010000275.1 GCA_934541205.1 uncultured Eubacteriales bacterium | reverse complement strand
GCTGAAGTAAACTTAAAATTTCAGACTTGGGTATTTAATAAAAACTCCGGTCACGGTCAGTTTACCGAGGAACAGATGGAATGGCTTCGTATGATTCGAGACCATATTGCAGTTTCTGCACATATTGAAGCTGACGATTTAGACCTTACCCCCTTTGACAAAAAAGGCGGATTGGGTAAATTCTATCAGCTTTTCGGCGATGAATACGAACAGATTTTAGAAGAAATGAATTATGCATTGGTGGCGTAAAGGGGGCTGTGAATATGGAAATAAAAAACAGACTGAGAAATGATTTGTGGAAGGCTGTGCATGCTCATTATGAAGGAAAAGATTATACAGAGTCCGTGCGAGATGCGTTGTTACATGTATGCGAGTTTTTAAGAGAAAAAAGTGGTATTTTAGACAAAGACGGGACAAAGCTTGTAGAGTGTACTCTCTTTGGCAATTCACCTGTAATTTTGGTTAATAAAAATGAAACTACGACCGAAAAGGATGTTCAACAAGGTACAGGATTTTTATTAAAAGGGTTGATGCAGTCAATAAGAAATCCTTTAAGTCATGAAAAAACTACATATTCGCAGAATGATTCAGAAGCGATTATACTGTTTATTAACTATATTTTAAATCAAATAGACAGTTCCGGCGGAAAGTCGAAGATTGATAGTCTAAAGGACTTAATATATGATGAGAATTTTACCTATTCAAAAGAATATGCTGAATTATTGATGAAAGAAATCCCCATAAAGAAAAGATACGATCTTTTGTTGGATTTATATAAAGATAGAAGTTCACTTGCACAAAACAACTTAAAGAATTTTTTGAATGAACTGATGAATTCTTTATCAAGTGCAGAATTTTCCGATTTTATTCAAGTGGTAAATTCGAGCTTGATGATTTGCCAGAACGACAACGAACTTCGCATGTATTTCCATTATTTTATGGAAAAAACATACAGCCATATAGATAGACTTGCACAATTACGAATTGAAAATTTTATATATGATTCTATTAACTACGGATCAATGGAGTATAATTATGATTATGAAATTCAAGAACATGTTAAAGGATGTAATTTGCAAGGCTCTTTAGGCACATGGATAAATGACAAGCTATATCTGCTTTCAAATACGGAAAAAATCTTAGATAAATTATTTGAAAAATTAGGGGGCGATGATAGCGATCAACAACAATATGTCTTAAAATATTTTTCTAACTGTGTATTTAATTCTTCCGTTACATTAAATGCTTATAGAAAAAACGTAATTAAAGATGGCTTGAAAAATGGTGATCGCCGTTTTTCTGATAATCTGTTTTGCATAATGAATTTTGAAGACGAAAACGAATGGCATAAAGCTTTTAAAGAAGATTATGAAAAATGCTGCGAAAAATGTAAAACAGAAGAAGATGAAGAACTTCCATTTTAAGATTTTGAGAGATTTATGTGGTGAACTAATATGAGTTTTAGAAAAATAGAAACTTTAATAAGCTTAACCAAAGGTAAAAAGCCATTAAATATATTGCAAAACGTTGAAGATAGCTACTTACCTTATGTTGATATCAAAGCTTTTGAAACAGGAATTGTAGATAATTATACGGATGGAGAAAAATGTGTTTCGTGTAACGAGGGGGATTTATTAATTGTCTGTGATGGCTCTCGTTCAGGTTTAGTAGGGAAAGCAATCACTGGTTATGTGGGTTCAACATTAGCGCGAATTGATGTTAGTGATGAAATTGACATAAATTATCTATATTATTTTATACAGGGAAAGTATCAAATTTTAAATACCAATGTTAAAGGCACCGGAACTCCACACTTAAAACAGGATTTATTAAAATCATTTAATATTTACTTGCCGCCTATAGAGAAACAAAAACTTATTGTGGCTAAAATAGAAGAACTGTTTTCAAAACTTGATAAAGGCGTTGAAGAGTTAAATAAAATCAAAGAACAACTTAAAATCTATCGTCAGGCAGTTTTGGACCAAGCTTTTGATAATAATGAAACTGAAGTCCATCTCCGCGATATATCAACTGTTATTAGTGGTTATGCATTTAAAAGTGGATTGTATGATGCAAACGGGAAGTATGTTGTCGTTAAAATCGGAAATGTTAAACAACAT
>CAKTDK010000274.1 GCA_934541205.1 uncultured Eubacteriales bacterium | reverse complement strand
AGGCGATGATTCTTCACTTCCAGGTAAAATAAATGATTACGCGAATTAAAGCATTTTCAAATGGATAAAATTTTGATATAATATTAAAAAAATATGGGATGAAAATAAAATGAGTATAAAAGAAGAAATATTAGAACTTATAAATAAGCTTGAATATTACAGCAAAAAATATTATGTTGATGATAATCCTGAAATATCGGATTTTGAATATGATATGCTTATGAGAAAATTAAAATCTCTAGAGGAAGAATATCCTGAATACAGGTTTGATTTTTCACCTTCCTTCAGAGTCGGAGGAGAAGCACTTGCCTCTTTTTCCCAAGTTGAGCATCAGGTACCTATGAATAGTTTGCAGGACGCTTTTTCGTATGACGAAATATATGATTTTTTTGAAAGAATAGAAAAAGATTATAAAGATATATATTTTACCGTTGAACCAAAAATAGACGGTTTGTCGGTAGCGCTTGAATATAAGGACGGTAAGTTTGTAAAAGGAGCAACAAGAGGAAACGGCGAAATTGGAGAAGACGTTACTTTAAATTTAAAAACTGTAAAATCAATACCTCTTGTATTAAAAAAGGATATAAGGCATTTAATTGTGCGCGGAGAGGTATATATGCCGAAAAATTCTTTTGAAAAGCTTAATAAAGAAAGGGAAGAAACAGAAGAACCTTTATTTGCAAATCCGAGAAATGCAGCCGCCGGCTCATTAAGACAGCTTGATTCTAAAATTACTGCAAAGCGTGATTTGGACATTTTTTGTTTTAATGTTCAGCTTATTGAGGGAAAAAAGCTTTCTTCCCATAAAGAATCTTTGGATTTTTTAAGGGAACTTGGTTTTAAGGTGATACCTTTTTATAATAGATTTAATAAGATTAATGATATAATAAATGAACTTGAGAGAATAGGGGATATAAGAAACCGGTTGCCTTTTGAAATAGACGGCGCTGTTATAAAAGTCGATGATTTTTCTTTGCGAGATGAAATAGGAGAACTGTCTAAATATCCGCGTTGGGCAATAGCTTATAAATATCCTCCCGAACAAAAGGAAACAAAGCTTGTTGATATAATCGTTCAGGTGGGACGAACAGGCGTACTTACGCCTAATGCTGTATTAGAACCTGTAAATATTGCGGGATCTGTGGTGTCAAGGGCGACGCTTCATAATCAGGATTTTATTTTGGATAAGGATATAAGGATAGGTGATAATGTAATTATACAAAAAGCGGGAGATATCATTCCGGAGGTTGTAAAAGTTGTAAAAAGCAAGCGGCATGGACAAGAGAGAAAATTTGTAATGCCGGATAAATGTCCCGCCTGCGGAGAAGATGTTGTAAAATATGAAAACGAAGTGGCTGTAAGATGTATAAATTTTAATTGTCCTGCTCAGATTGCCAGAGGAATAATTCATTTTGCTTCAAGGCCTTGTATGGATATTGAAGGAATGGGTTCTTCTACAGTATATTCTCTTATAGATAACCAAATAATAAAAAATATAGCTGATATATATTTTATTAAAAAGGAACAGATTTCAGATTTAGAAAGAATGGGAGAAAAATCTTCTGAAAATCTTATAAAAGCTATAAATAAATCAAAAGAAAATCCGCTTTACAGGTTGATTTTCGGGCTTGGAATAAGGAATATAGGAGAAAAAGCCTCAAAGGCTTTGGAGAAGCGTTTTGGGGATATTGATAATATTATAAATGCATCTTTTGAAGAAATTTCCGAAATAGAGGATTTCGGAGATGTTATGGCTCAAAGTGTTATTGAATTTTTTAAAAATTCCGATAATCTTGTTTTAATTGATAGATTAAAACAAGCGGGGGTTAATACTAAAAGTGATAATGCGGAAAATAAAGATAACAGATTTTCGGGAAAAACATTTGTTTTAACAGGAACTTTGACTCAGTTTACAAGAGAACAGGCGTCAAAAATTATAGAAGATTTCGGAGGTAAAACTGCGTCTTCGGTATCAAAAAAGACAAGCTATGTGCTTTTTGGTGAAAAAGCCGGTTCAAAGCTTGAAAAGGCACGCTCTTTGGGCATTTCTGTAATAACAGAACAGCAATTTAACGATATGATAAAAAAAGACTGATAGTTGAGGTGATTTTATGTCCGTGTCAAAA
>CAKTDK010000273.1 GCA_934541205.1 uncultured Eubacteriales bacterium | reverse complement strand
GCTATATCAGCTTTAGCGATGTTAGCATGAATGATTGGTTTTACGAAGCAATAAAAGCAGCATACGAGAATGATATTATGACCGGATTTGGCGGATATATGAATCCTAATTCGCAGATAACACGTGAAGAAATGGCAAAAATGATTGTATGTGCTTTGAAGGTGGATTTCAGAGATTTGAACTCTGTATCTTTTGCAGATATGAACAATGCAAGCGACTGGGCAGTCGAATATATAATCGGTGCATCTAATGCAGGGCTTTTAACCGGATATTCAGACGGCACATTTATGCCGGCGGCATCGTTAAGACGTGACGAGGCTATGGCGGTAATTTACAGGTGTTGTATGTATTTAAGGGGGGCATCTGATGAAAAATAATTTAAAAAGACTGCTTTTGTGCATAATGGTCTTTACTTTTGCTATCGACAGTTTGGCGTATGCACAAAAAACTTCGGATAATGTGATATTTGAGCTTACATCACTTGGCATATTTGAAAAAGCCGATGACTATAGACTGGATGATTATATGACACGTGCTGAGTTTGCTAAAGTCGTTTCGATGCTCACAAATTGTAAGGAGATTTGCGATTCGGCAGAATATAAAGGTTGCTTTAAAGATGTAATGCCTGAAAGTTGGTATTGGCCTTACGTTGAAACAAATTATCTTTTAGGTATATTCTCAGGCGGAGGGAACGGAATGTTTTATCCGTATGCGTATGCATCAACCGATGAGGTAATTAAGACAATAGTTTGTGTCCTCGGTTATTCATATCCGGCGGAGAAAGAGGGCGGATATCCTTTGGGATATAGGAAAATTGCAATAAATCTAGGTCTTTATAAAAATGTTGAGTCGTCGGAAAGCTGCACAAGGGGTATGATTGCACAAATTGTGTATAATGCGCTTGATGTTAAGATTATGCAAAAAGAAATTGTGTCAAACTCGACAGCCGACAGCTTGTATTATGTTGATGATAACGACGCAACCTTAAAAGACACTATACTTGATGGTTTTGTCAAAACGGAATATTTCGAGGGTATACTCAGAGCCGATTCCTATACATATACCGATATTGAAGTTTCAAGTCTGAAAAATGATGAAGTCTTGATTGGAAACACTATATATAAAACCGCCGGAGAGGATGTTCACAATTATATAGGTATGAATGTTGAAGGATATGCTTATTCGGACGATGATGGTCGAATGGTCTTGAAATCACTGCGCACCGCTAAAAATAACAGGATTACTAATGTAAAATATAAAGATTACATCGAGTTTAGCAATAGCGATTTCAGTTACTTCGATAATGGGAGTACGAAGCATTATCGTATTGATGGCACGGTATTGTACAACGGATTGCCGGTATTGCAGATGAAGCCGGAGTATATCAGGGATACAACAGTTTTTTCTCTTATAGATAATAATGATGACGGTGTTGCGGAAATTCTTAAAATCGACACATACGAAATTGGTATAGTGGAGCATATCGGTGACACATATGTCAACTATAAAACTGAGAATATGAGTATAAACAAAACAGTTGTTTTTGACAAAGACGATAACAAGTCAAAATTTATGATATACGATGCGGATAATAAAGTCATTTCCTTATCTGATATAAAAGAAGATAGTGTATTGGCGGTTTTTGTAAGTGCAGACGGAAGCAGAAAAAAATGTGTGGTGAGTGACAGTTCATTTGAGGGGGATGTTGAAGCTGTCAGTTCGGACACAATTGAGATTGGCGGCACAGAATATGAGATTAAGTGTGTTGATGCTGCTACACTGAAATTTGACAAGAAATATAGATTTTATCTTGACTATCTTGGAAATATTGCAGCTGTAAAAGAAATTTCCGACAGTGATGACTATATGTATATTGTCAGATATCATGTTTCGGGTATTAGTAATTTTTCAGTCAAGGCAATAACGTCAGGAAACGTAAGCTTCGGAGAAGATATTGACATAGATAATATTGATGCTTCTGCCGTACCAGTGCTTATATGTAAAAACGGCAGTATTAACGTGTATGAATTTGCAGATACAACAAAGATTAACGGTAAAAATTATAAAAAATCCAAAGGCAGGTGAATAACTATGGGAAGATTTTTAAATCCAGATAACAGTGCATTTGAAG